>DMMN01000261.1:0-782 GCA_003453835.1 Bacteroidota bacterium
TACTTCAAGACGAACTACGGCGATCTCATCGAGACGCTCCTGGGCTTCACCCTCCTCTATGGGTTGATGGTCGTGATCGCCGCCATAACACTTACGACAGGTGTATCGTATCTCATCAACAATTGGAAAACGGTCCGCGAACTCTATGACTTCTCCGGCGGAGCAACAGAGCCAAAATAGCGCGCCCGCGGGGCAGGCAATACCCGGCGCATCGACGCTCTCGATCTTGGTGCGAGCATTTGCCTCGGGATTGTTCTCCGGGTACTCACCCGTTGCTTCGGGAACCGTCGGTACGGCGGTAGGTCTTGCCATCTACATGATTCCGGGATTCGAGCATCCGTACGTCATCATCCCGGCATGCTTCTTTGTTTTGATCCTCGGTGTCAAAGCAGCCGACGCGATGGAAACGGTCTACGGACACGATCCGGCTGAAGTGACCATCGACGAGGTGCTCGGCATGTGGGTTTCCCTCTTCCTGCTTCCGAAGAGCTTCATTGTTGTGACGGTGGCGTTCTTTCTCTTTAGAATCATGGACATCGTGAAGCCTTTTCCGGCTCGCAAGTTCGACGAGGCGAAAGGTGGATTCGGCATTATGTTTGACGATGTCATCGCAGGTGTTTACACGAATCTGGGACTGCAATTGCTGATCGCCCTTGGAATCATTCACTGAAGTTCCGCACAGACTCGTATTGAAGAACAAGACTATTCGCTTTCTTAAAGAAGAGCACACATCTCTCAATCCTCGATAGAATCCGCCACACTCCCGACTCTGTCGAGGCTCT
>DMMN01000261.1:801-2543 GCA_003453835.1 Bacteroidota bacterium
GGTGATCAACACCAATCAGGCGTACATCGCCGAGAAACTCAACTCCGTCGGCGTTACGGTCGAACGCATGATCACGGTCGGAGACAAGCAGGAAGAGATCCTTCGTTCCTTTGTGGAGACCTTTTCTCACTTCGATATCGTAACGGTAACGGGAGGGTTGGGGCCGACCCACGATGACGTGACACGCAGCGCCGTCTGCGCATTCTTCAAGACGGACTTGATCGTGAATGAGGAGGCGTTGGAACATATCAGGCGACTTTCCGAGAAGCGCGGCATTGCCCTTATCAAGATGAACGAGGATCAAGCTCTCGTCCCGCGCAGTTGCACCGTCGTTCAGAACGCAAGAGGGACCGCGCCGGGATACTTCTTTGATCGAGACGGAAAGTTCTTCGTCGTCATGCCCGGCGTCCCGTTTGAGATGAAGGGGATGATGGAGGAGTTCGTCGTTCCATTCCTCGCCAAGCGAGGAACCGGCGCGGTGATCCGCCACAGNNACGCTAAAGACAACGGGAATCCCGGAGTCCTTGCTCGCCCACCACATAGGTGACGTTGACCGGCTCTTCGACCGCGATGCAAACATCACGCTCGCCTATCTGCCGAGCCCAATGGGCGTTCGCTTGAGGATTAGTGCAAAGGGGGAGACCGGAGGAGAGGTAGAAACCAGGATCAAAGAAGTTGAGACGCGGCTCAGAGAAAAGGCAGGCAAATACATTTACGGAATAGATGAAGAGGAGCTGGAGCACGTTGTCGGTAAAATGTTGACGGAACGAAAGCTGACCTTGGCCGTGGCGGAGTCGTGCACTGGCGGGCTCATCACGGATCGCATGACCGATGTGCCGGGAAGCTCTCAGTNNATGGCATTCGGAATTCGGGTAACGGCAAACGTCGACATCGGCATCTCTACTACCGGCATCGCGGGGCCAACAGGTGGGTCGCCAGACAAGCCGGTCGGCCTTGTCTGGATCGGGTACTCTGACCGCAACCAAACGATCGCACTCCGATTCAGTCTCGGTGAAGATCGAAGACGCATTAAAGAGCGGGCAGCTCAAGCTGCGCTGGAGCTTGTTCGTCGGAAACTTCTGAAGCTTGTGTAGTGGATTCCGTTCCGGAGACCGNNCGGGATCGGATTGCGAAGCTGCAGTCCAGGTTGATCGAATCCGACGCGCACGTCAAATGGGAGACGTCGGCCAAGTTCCATATCACGCTCAAATTCCTTGGCGACACCGAGGATCAGACCCTCGCTGACCTCTCCACCCGACTTCAGCCGGCCCTGTTGGCCCTCCCTTCATTCGATATCATCTATGATGCACTCGGCGCTTTCCCGAACGTCAACCAACCGCGGATTGTATGGATCGGCGCGCCGGCAAGCGACGCGATTCGATTAGTCCAGAACCGGGTCGAGGAAGTTTGCAACGAGCTCAGCTTCGGGAGAGAGGATCGACCGTTCCATCCTCATATCACTCTCGGGCGAGTGAAGGGAAATCGAAACCGGCCTCGCTTGACTGAACAGCTAAAAAACACTACTTTTGAGCCGATCCAAACTCATTGCACCGCCGTGCACATCATGCGCAGCGAGCTGAAACCAACCGGATCCATCTACACTCTCTTGAATTCAATCCCGCTTAAATCTTAGCTTGGAGTCCTCATGTCCGAACAGAACAACAAAGAAGCACGCCTTCAAGCCCTCAAGATCGCCATCGATCAAATCGAGAAACAACACGGCAAGGGATCCATCATGAAAC
>DMMN01000293.1 GCA_003453835.1 Bacteroidota bacterium
TAAGTTTCTGAAATTTTCAGGATCTCGTCGCCTCCTGGCGGGAGGCGAATACTACAGGAGACCACCTGCGACCCGAAAATCGATGGGATCAAGGGCCAACGTCAAAAAAAGGGTGCGGTTGAGATCACCGCACCGGTGCCAGCTTACAAAAGATTTGAACGAAAATCAACATCTCTTTCTTCGAGGGGGTTAGTCCAGGTCGCGGGCGTTCTTCTGTCCGATAAAACTGACGATCTCCTCGCCACCGTCAACACCCAACACGTTTCCGGAGATGAAGCTTCCATACTCGTGGCTGAGGAGAACAATGGCTCTCCCGATATCTTCCGGCGTTGTCAGTCTTAGTTGCGGATTCTTTGCTTTTGCGGTGTTGATGAGTTTCTCGGCAGCCGGAATTTTTCGAAGCGCCGGCGTATCCGTGACACCGGCCATGATCGAATTCGCCGTTATGCCGAAGGATCCGAGCTCCATCGTCAATTGCCTGATGTGGGCTTCGAGAGCGGCCTTCGCCGCAGACACGGCGCCGTAGTGCGGAATTTGGGCGCGGCCACCGGAGCTTGTCATCGCAAATATTCGGCTACCGTTTTTCAGCAGTCTTCTTGCGAATGCCCCTTGCGTCCAGTACACCAACGCGTGTGCCATCACATCAAGCGTCATCTCCACTTGCTGCTGTGTGATCATTTCTTCCGTCTTCTGAGAGATGTACGGCTTGAGTGTCCCGAATGCCAATGAATGCATCAACACCCGAACAAAGCCATCACTGTTTCCAGATACTTCCTTCTGAAGGGTATCCAGCACTTCGTTGCGCTTTGCGGCGTCGGCAGCGTTGATGTTGAAAAACAACATCTTCACACCCGTGGCATTGATCTCGCTCTTGATTTTGTCCACAACCGGCATCGTCGCGGCCCGATCGAAATGGACGCCGCAGATGTTCATCCCGTGTCTGGCCAGGGCAATCGCCGTCGCTCCGCCAAAGCCGCTCGATGCTCCCAAGATGAGGGCCCAATCTGTCTGCTTGAAGCGCAAATCCGGATTGAGTTCCATGTCTCCTCTCTAATTCAGTGGCTTGNNCACCGTCACACTCTTGGCCAGATTGCGCGGCTGATCGACATTTGCCCCGCGCGCGACGGCGATGTGATATGCCAACAACTGCAGCGGGATGATATTGATGATCGGGCCAAGAAAACCGTACGTCCTGGGTACGCGAATCACGAATTCCGCGATCCCCTCAATTTCTTCGTCGTCTTCGTTCGCGACGGCGATAATCCGTCCTTTCCTTGACCGAACCTCGTGAATGTTACTCAGCACTTTCTCATAGATTGCGTCCTTTGGCACGACGAAGACGACGGGCATGTTCTGGTCGATTAAGGCAATCGGGCCGTGCTTCATCTCAGCTGCGGGATATCCTTCCGCGTGAATGTACGAGATTTCCTTCAGCTTCAATGCGCCTTCGAGAGCGACGGGAAAGTTTGTCCCCCGACCAAGGTAGAGGAAGTTGTGCGCCTCTTTGAATTCGGCTGCCGAAGCTCTTATGTCTCCGATGCCTTTCAATACACGCTCGACCTTGGAGGGGAGACTGTTCATTTCCCTCGCGAGGATCCGTCCGTCTTCCTGCGGCATCCCTTTCGCCCGCGCCATCATCAGCGTGATAAGAGCCAGGACAGTCAGTTGCGAGGTGAACGCCTTTGTAGAAGCGACTCCGATTTCCGGTCCGGCATGCACATAGACTCCTCCGTCCGTTTCTCTGGCAATCGTACTGCCGACAACATTGACAATGCCCAGTACTGTTGCCCCCTTTGCTTTCGCCTCACGGACTGCGGCGAGCGTATCGGCCGTCTCACCACTCTGGCTGATCGCCGGGACGATATCATCTTTTGTGAGGATGGGACTCCGATAGCGGAATTCGGAGGCATACTCGACTTCGACGGGAATCTTCGCGATCTGCTCGAGCATGTATTCTCCGACAAGTCCCGCATGCCATGATGTCCCGCAGCCGACAATGACGATTCTTCTCGCACCAAGGAGCCTCTCTTTCACATGTTCCAATCCGCCGAGCTTCACATCTCCACTCGCGAGAAGGAGTCTCCCACGCATTGCGTTGCGGATCGTCTCGGGTTGTTCGTAGATCTCCTTGAGCATGAAATGATCAAATCCGCCACGCTCGATCTGGTCAAGCTCGAACGTCAGTCTCTGAACAGAATTCCTCGTCTCCACATCGTCGAGCGTCCTCGTCGAAACCCCATCCGAGGTTATCACCGCCATTTGGCCATCTTCAAGGTAGCTTACCGTCCGAGTGTGCTCGATGAGCGCAGACGCATCCGATGAAACCAGATATTCCCCCTCACCATAACCGATCACAAGCGGGCTTCCTTTTCTCGCGGCCACGATCCGATCAGGATGGTTGCCGCTAACGACGACCAGCCCGTACGTTCCCTTCACTTGATTCAACGCCAGACGAACGGCCTGCTCAAGGCCTGTGTTCCCGCTTTGCGAATCTTCAATGAGGTGAGCCAAAACCTCCGTGTCGGTTTCGGACCTGAAGCGATGCCCGGCATCGACGAGTTTCTTCTTCAGGGCAACATAGTTCTCAATTACCCCGTTATGGATGACGGCGATGGTTTCATGGCAGTCAAAGTGTGGATGAGCGTTGATCTCACTCGGCTCACCGTGCGTTGCCCACCGGGTATGCCCGATCCCGAGGTTGGCACTGAGACCTGACGATCTCAACGCCGCATCGAGTTCGGCGACCTTGCCGACTTTCTTCCAGACGCTGATCTTGCCATCCTGCACAAAAGCAATGCCAGCAGAGTCGTACCCTCGGTACTCCAGCCGCCTCAGCCCATCAAGGATGATGGGTAGTGCGTTCTTCCGGCCTAGATATCCTACGATTCCGCACATGGCTTAATTCTCCTCATCGATAAGACAGATTACACCCATCATTCTCCCCGACTGTTTCCCGTCTCTTCGATAGGAATGGAACAGGGAAGGCGTGCAGATGGTACAGAACTGTGAGGTCTCGATGTTCTTTTCATCTACACCTAGATCGAGAAGCTGCCGGGCGTTCTCCTTCTTCAAGTCGAGAAAGATTCTGCCGAAACGAATCGCAAGAACGTCGGCATCAAAACGATCTGCAACTTCCTGCCCTACTTCGTAGCAGCAAGCTCCCGCCGCCGGCCCAAGAAAGGCAATCAGGCTGGCGGAGGCGGAGTGGAACTCGGCCTGCAGTTTCTTCACCGCTTGTTTGATGATATGGGAAGCTGAACCGCGCCAGCCTGCATGGACAGCCGCTATGACATGGCGGTCCGGATCGAACAAGAGAACCGGCAGACAATCGGCAACCGAAATGGCGAGCGGGAGATTCGAGGTCGACGTGATTAGGCCGTCGCACGCATCGTATTCTCCGGGGAGCACGACGGTCTTGACAGTGGCCGAGTGACATTGACGTGTAAAGGCAACCCCTGCACTTTTGAGCCCGAGCGTTCCGAAGAAGCGCTTTCGATTCTCGATGACGTTGTCGCGCACGTCACCAACATTGAAACTCAGATTCATACCGAGCGGAGGGCGACTCACGCCCCCGAGCCGGACGCTGCACCCGCACACAACCGCGCGAAACGCCGAGAGCTTCTCCGAGCGAACCACCTGGATGTCCGTCGCGTCAGGCACGCTTCAGTGGAAATTGCATGACAATGGTCGTCCCTTTTCCTACTTCGCTTTGGAGCCCGATGGTTCCATCGAGGTCTTGAACGATCTTCTGTGCAATTGCGAGTCCGATTCCCATTCCGTCGGTTTTCGTGGAGAAGCTTGGCTGGAAGACCTTCTCTTGCAGCTCTGGAGGAATGCCGCTGCCCGAGTCGCTGATCGTGACCCTACAGATGTAGTCTTTCACCTCGGTCTCAATGGCGATCACGCCGCCCCTTTCCATCGCCTGTATGCTATTTCGGATAATATTGATGAACACCCGGCGAAGCTCGTCCTTGTCGGCAATCAATGTGGCGGGGACATCCGAAAACCTTGAGCGAAACTCGATTCCACCTACCTCGGCAAAAAGCTTCAGCGTATCGTTCAGGAGCGTGTTGACGTCGACTCGCTCGAAGGCTCTCTCTGGCATCCGGGCAAAGTTTGAAAACTCCGATGCAATCCTCGAAAGCGTTTCGATCTGCTCGATCACCGTCTGCGAGACCCGCTGGAGGATGTCTCCGAATTCCTTCGCCCCATCCCTGTAGGCCCGAAGCAGATGCTGCATCGAGAGTTTCATCGGCGTAAGGGGATTCCTGATTTCGTGCGCCACCTGCTTCGCCATCTCCTTCCAGGCGAGCTCTCGTTCGACCCGTGCGAGATTATCGCGGCTCGCTTTGAGCTGTCGCGTCATGTCGTTGAACGATCTGACCAACTCCCCGACTTCGTCACCGGACCTTGGTTCGACCTGAACGTCGAGGTTGCCGGCTCCGACGGTGCGCGCAGCTCGCGACAATTCGCGGAGCGGACGCGAGAGGCGATTCGCGAGCGCGATCCCGCCTGCCACAATGAACAAGAGAACGAGCGCATAGGCGCCGATGATGAACGCATTGCGTTGCGCCAGCTCCTCGTCAATCTCCTGAAGCCGATAGAGCGCCGGAACCGCCAACACCCCCACGAACCGCCCGCCCAACACGATTGGCCGATAGCCGACGATGTATTCCACCTCTCCGATTCGCTCCGTATCCTTAAAGATGTTCCGCTGCAACAGCACGACATTTGCAAAGGCATCGCCCGGGAGTCTTCCATCAAGGATTGCCGTTCTGTAAAGCTCAGGTCGACTGCTCGACTGAAGCCGGGACCTGCCGTAAACGGCGAAATCTACGCCAAGATCGGATGCAAGAATCTCGCAGTACTCGTTGTTCACGCCTCCGGAAAAGTCGGCCGCATCGTGCACGGTGGAGGCGATTCGCTGGTGCAGAAGGAAGAGATCTTCAGAGAGCCGGCGCGTGATGTTCTCGTTCAGACGCTCCACGGCGAGCTCGCGATTGTAGTACGCCATGACGACAAGCGGCAAGATGGAGAGCAGCGCAAACGACGAAACGAGCTTCTCTCGGAACCCGAACACCGGGGCTCTCCGCCGCACGGAGCGGAGAAGCGCGTAGGTAACGATCCCGACAATGAAGAACACAAGATAGACCGTGAACATCTTCACGAGATTGAAGAGGCGCCAACGAGAATCCACGGATTTCAGTCCCACTGCAAGCACTCTCCCGGGATTCGATTCATCCCTTGCGAAGAGCACGTCAAGCGTTGAGTTCCCCCGCATCACCTCCGACCATATGAAGCGCGCTTCGGATCTCCTCAGTTCTTCGAGGACGTAAGTGGGCAAACGAGAGCCACGATTGAGGAACTCATCATTCGTTGAGACCAACACACTGTCCTCGTACTCCGACATCGAAATGCTCTCAAATGTCGTCTCAGATCGATCCCGCGAGGCGGCGCGGAGTGGCTCTGGCGTCTCGCCCCTGAACAGGCTCTTCTGGCTCGCCGAAAGCAGGACGGCAACGGTTCCAAGGGCCTGCTCGTTGTCGTCCCGCACGGTGCTCCAAGCGCCGTAGTACCTGATGGCGCCATGAGGGAGGTTTCTTTCTGATACATGAAGCACTTCTTCTTCCACATCGAACACTTTCGAGAGGAGATCAACTTGTTCGTACGAAGTCATTCCGACCGAAAATCTGCTCACTTCCACACCGCGGCTGTTGTAGATGAAAACACCGGAGTTGTACCCTTCCCTACTCATGAGGGTCTGCGCCCAGAGTTTGAACGCAAGATTTGATGCGTCCATCGTATCAGTTTCGGCTGCGGCGAATTGACCGACCGGCTGATGGGCCGCGGCCCGAATTCCCTCCGTCACAACGAATGACAGCCAGCTATCCACCGGACGCAGAAGCTCATCGGCAAGCATCTGAACGCGCAGGCGCTCCTTTTCGTGGAGTTTTGAATCGATCAGGAGAGCCGAAAGAATGAAGATGGTAGCCCCCATGAACAACGCTCGACGCCAAGTGATCCGAGTCGCCATGGGCACGGAGACCCGCCGCGACTCGTACCAACCCACCAGAGCCACTCCGAGAAGGATAACGAGCATCGGATAGTAAAGAGGCGTCTGAGGAATCCGGTTGACGAGAATGAAGACGCCGTGGCCGCCAAGGAAAATAAACGTCAGGAGAGGAAGGAGAACGGTACGTCGAAGCTGCGGCAGGCTCCGGGAAAGCGTTCGTGCGGCGAAGAACAAGATCGCGAAGACAACCAATATGAATGAAAAAGTGAGAATCAAGATGGTCAGGTGCATGGCAACGACCGGACCTTCCGGAACAAGGCTGGAAGGATCCTGGTAGCGCAACGTGGAATCGAGCACGAAGCTTCTCATCGCAGCTCCGTACCCCCGTATCACAAACTGCAACACCACCGCGAGGATAAAGACAAGAAGAACATAGAGCGATCGTTTTGCCCAAGAGACTCCCTCGTCTTTCTCTACCGGATCGACATACAGGCGCTCGACAGTGGAGAGTAATCCAAAAGCCGTGATAAGAACCGCGGTGCAGGAGAGAAAGAGCTCCCCTAGCGATGAAGTCAGGCTGAACAGGAACGGCGAGGCATACACCGCAGGATCAAACAGGGCGCCGCCGACAAGAACCGAAGGAAAATCAACGATTCTCCAGATGACACGCACACTCCATACCGTGGAAGCAAGAAGCACAAACTGAAGCACATGGGTGGTGGACCGAAGAGGCCATGTCAATACAACGAAGGCGATCAACAATGCCCCGATGCCTGCAATGATCTTGGACCAGAGGGCAGCGAGGCCGTCTGCCGCTTGAGAAGCTTCAGCGAGGGTGGGCAGACTGACAAGCGCATAAGCGATAGGCCGCCTATGGAGATTCAGGAGTGGGATCAGAATCGTATCAGTCGTGTCCAGATCAGGAGGGCCCTCCTCAAAAAGAAGTCGAACTGATGTTCCAAGTTCTCCGGATATGTCGTCGCTGAAACTCGAGCGCGAAACGAATCGATTGGAGAGAGGATAGTTCACCTCTACTGTTCGGCTCGCAATGACATAGGCGCTCGCATCGGCCGTCGAGATCCCGACGGAGAGAAATCTATGAAGCCCGGCCGGTGAGATCACGACAAACGTGTCGACTTCTCCTGTGTCGAAGATGCTGCGGTAGCTTTCGACGACGCTCTTTCCCGCCCACACCACAACGGATCCCTGCGGGTCGGCGATATCGAGACTTACGTCGTTGATCGTGCGATGACGATCGAGAGCTGAGAAGGCCGCCGCGATGCTCGTCGGAGTATCGGCCTTCAGAAGGCCCAGGAGACCATGATCTTTTCGCACCTCGCTAGCGACTGACAGGAGTTCTTGAACACGTTCGGTGAAGCGGGTCTGCACCGTGTTCGTGAACTGAGTGCGATAGGCAGCCTGGCGGTCCCCCCACGCTCGTTCGAGGAAACCGCCGTAGCCTGCTCGTGTGAGGAAGACGAGGCCGAGGGCAACACTTGAAATGAGAACGCCCCAGAGAGCGGGGCGACGCATCTTTTCTGAGACGAAGGATGGTGTCTGCATACGATCAAGCGTCAGTAAATGTTAAACTGACTGATCACCCATCTGGAATCTCGATGTTCTAACGAGACATAGATTTGTGCGGACTCCTGACTCCCCTTGTTGACGAAGGTAAGCCGACCGGTCGCGTACGGTGCGGAGCCTTGATCGTTGAAGCGAGAGAAGTGGAACACAACAGGTTTTCGGCCGGAAAAGTAGTTTTGTAGAACGGAGAGGACCTGATTGGAAGAAAAATAGCCGCTTTCACCGCCGGAGATATTGACGAGCACTTGACTGGCGAAGTGCGCGGATGACGATGTCAGCGATGACGTGATGATGCCGTGCTCGATCTGTCCGAGGAACGATCTCACGGCAACTTGCCGAGGGTCGAGTCTCGGCAGACCGTGCTCAATGAGAGAATCGCGCTTCATTCTGCGCTGGGGGGGCAACCGCACCTGGGCTGACGATTCAATGGCGACAAAGAGGAGAAGAGTAGCGAGGAGCAGTTTCATAACCGGCTTCAAAGTATGAGAAAAGCCATAAAGAATCAACCGGACATCTTCCAAGATTCGACGAAAAGCGAAAGGCGACACCGCCCATCCACTCTCCTCATTCTTCCTTCGGGTAGTGTCGCCCTCCTGAAACCAACTTCTCCATGCTACACGAAACGCTGCACCTATTTTTTGAGTGCCAAGGGCGCCCTTCGTCCGACCTTTCGCTGATTGCCATCTGGATTCTGTCGTTTGAGGTCGGGATTTCCGGTAGCCACTTGATAGGCCCAATCGAATGTGACTCTTGAGCTGCTTACTTCCCTCACTCTCACCTTCGCGTAGTGGTCGTCCCAGGTCCAAATCACGTACGTATGTCCGGGAATCGCCTCCGCCAACTTGGAAGGAGTCCAGCCTCCGGAAGGTGCTTCGACGATATCATACAACGATCTCGTGTATCCCATATCCTGAAGATCGGTATCGTCCCACACATTCAGGTAGAAGCGGCCGTTGTAGTGCTCAAAGAACAGATCGGTGAAATCATCATCATACCGGCCGTCCGAGTAGGTGGAGAAATCGTATCCTGCCGCGCCGGGGAGTGTACGATAGTCGCTGATGCGAGTTCCGTACCCCTCCGGACGAGGCGTGGCGTAGACAACGTCGCGGCTCAGATTGCTTTCGTTCTCTTCGAAGTCGTACGCGGAGATCGCGTAGTACGTTCGGACGCCGTTCCGCGCTCCGCCGTCCAGTAATTCCAGCCTCGTCGTCGAGGCAAGAAATGTGTACTTCCCATCGTATTGGTCGCTGAACCAGACGTTGTACCCGGCGACATCGGGCTCGGTGTTGGCAATCCAAGTGAGTTGTACTCCATTATCGAGCGGTGTGGCTAAGATCCCTTGAGGGGGCGCAGGAGGTGTTCTGTCGAGGAGAAAATCCTCCGTGCATCCAAGAAAGATGAGACTTGCGGTAAGACTTAAGAGAATGGCTTTCATGACGACTCCTTGAGATTCCTGATTCCGGGCTGATGATTTCAAAGTCCGTGCCAACCAGAACAGGACTCTACAGTGGAGTTTAGGGGGGATGCGGCGGGGTGGGTGTCTATTTCTCGATGGATTTCGTTTAGAATAGTGAACGCGGCCTCGAGCCAAACCCGGAGAAGAGTGTGCCAATCACGAGAAAACAGAGTTTGAGAGGAGCACTTTGCCGTTATTTAGAATTCCAATCGACCTCCCTTTCAGGCGAAAACCATTGAACGGGGAGTTCTTGGACTTCGAGCGGAAGGATGACGTTTCGACCGTCCACTCAGCCGCAGGATCGATCAGTGTGAGGTTTGCCATTTCTCCTTCTGCGATCTTGATCGGCGGCAGAAACAGAATCCGCCGCGGATTCGTGGAGAGTTTCTCCACAAGTTGATAGAAGGTGAGGATGTTCTTTTCGACGAGCTCCGTCACCGAAAGGCCGATTGCGGTTTCCAGACCAACGATTCCGAAGGGCGCCTGCGGATATTCAACTTCCTTCTCGTCAACGGTGTGCGGCGCATGGTCTGTCGCGATGACATCGATTGTACCGTCTCGCAGTCCGCTCTTNNCCCTCCGAATCTGATCGAGCGCGCCCGCCGTGCTGATATGCGCCGCGTGATATCGTGCCTTGCGCGTGTAGCGCAACAAGATGACGTCTCTCGCCACCATGAGTTCCTCGGCTG
Source organism: Bacteroidota bacterium (assembly GCA_003453835.1). Taxonomy (GTDB): domain Bacteria; phylum Bacteroidota; class Ignavibacteria; order UBA10030; family UBA10030; genus UBA10030. The sequence goes on from DMMN01000293.1 coordinate 9,743, forward strand.
CCGAGGGAATTCCCGTCAACCCGAGTCGAGTGGAAGTGAATCCTTCGTTCATGCAGCCGTCGCGAGTCATGGACGATTCCTCGGCATGCTGAAT
>DMMN01000177.1 GCA_003453835.1 Bacteroidota bacterium
GGCATCGCCTCCACGAAGATCGTTCTGGGCGATTACGTTATCGAAGCGGGAGAAGGGCTCGTGTTTTGGAGGTCGGTCGGTTTCTCGAAGGGGAGCGAAAGCATCTCGGCGGCTCAGAAGAATGGCAACGGGGTCCGTCCCTACACTTCGACCGATGAGAACTCGTTCTTTCGAGGAGGGGCCATCGAGGTCTACCTGAGTAAATCCAAGCTGGCGGCATTCTACTCACGGAGATCGCGAGCCGCTTCCGTGAACGCTGATGGTGAGATTACGAGCTTCGGCACGAGCGGTCTTTATCGGACGGAGAACGAGATGAAGAGTAAGAATGCATCGCGCGAGCGACTGGTGGGAGCGCTGGCTTCGATTGAACCGATGGACGGCTTGAGGATTGGCCTATCGGGTTACGCGAGCTCCTTTGGCCATCCGCTCGCGATTTCGAGCATCGTGGATGGGTCAGTGCAGTCGATGTCCGTTCTGGGTCTCCATGCGTACTATACAGGTTCGACATTTGGTCTTTTCGCGGAGGCGGCTCGCGATCATCGGCAGATCGGTGCTGTCGTCGGAGGTGTGCTCTTCAAACCCTCACGCAAGGTGGAAGTTGCAGCGGTCGCCCGCTCGTATCCGAGGAATTTCACCAGCCTGCATGGCTTCGGTTTCGGAGAGTCGGCTGGATTGGTGCGGAACGAATCGGGTGTCTATCTCGCGACGAAAGTTCACGTCTTTCCCGGCCTCCAGATGGCGGCGTACTACGATCAGTTTTCATTCCCGTGGCGGACAGCATCCATCAATCTTCCATCCAACGGGAATGATGCCCTCGTCTTTCTCGAATCACGACTGACGTCCAAGCTGTCTCTTCAGTTTCAATACAAGAGAAAGAACAAGGCTGTCACGGAAGTTGATCAGGACGTAGATGGAAGAGCCAGGAGCGCCATCGGCCTACGAAGACAAACGAATTATCGAGCGACGGTCGAGTTGAATTCCTCGATCACGTGGCGATGGAGAAGCAGGGTGGAATGGGTAATAGTAACCCACGACCTCGGTGGTCTCAGGGAACGAGGGTTCCTCGCTTTTCAGGATGTGCGGGTGATTCCGTTGCCGAAGTTGCTGGTGAACGCGCGGCTTGTGGCTTTTCAAACCGATTCGTTTGATTCAAAGGTGTATCAATACGAAAGCGACCTGCCTGGCGCCGCTTCGAATCCCGGCCTTTTTGGAAAAGGGCTTCGCTGGTACGCAGTTGCCCGGTATGAGGTGAGCCCTTCTCTGGATCTCTGGGTGCGATACTCCCAGAGCCTGAAGGAAGGTGTAAAGGTCATCAGTTCAGGTGCCGACGAGATTCTTGGCGGCCTCGACAACAAAATCAGCCTGCAACTGGACGTGAGAATCTGAGGATGCTGCCTCTTGCCTTTCAGTCTGAAATGCAATAGTTTTGTGATGGAGAATCTACACGCTGATACCGTGGAAGCACTGTAAACGCTTTCTCTTAGTCTCGATTCTCACCCGAAGGAGGTCCTCATGGTCGGGTCAACTATTTCGCACTTCCGTATTCTTGAAAAGTTGGGTGAGGGGGGCATGGGTGTTGTCTACAAGGCCCAGGACACCAAGCTCAACCGCGCTGTCGCCTTGAAATTCTTGCCGGACCGAGTCAACCGGAGCGAGCAGGAAAAGTCACGGTTTTTGCAGGAAGCCCAGGCCGCCGCCTCGTTGAACCATCCCAACATCTGCACCATCCACGGCGTCGAAGAAGTAGAAGGCAAAATGTTCATCGCGATGGAGTTTGTCGACGGCGGAACGCTTCGAGAGCGACTACCCTTTGCCAAAACCAACGATGCCATAAACGTTGCCATCCAAATCGGAGAGGCTCTTCAAGAAGCTCATTCCAAGGGAATTGTGCATAGAGACATCAAGGCCGATAATATTATGCTGACCTCCAAAGCCCAAGCGAAGGTGATGGACTTTGGATTGGCGAAGCTCAAAGGGGCGATGAAGCTCACGCGAACCTCGGGCACAGTAGGCACGCTGGGCTATATGGCTCCTGAACAGATTCAGGGGGGAGAGGCAGACCATCGGAGCGATATCTTTTCGTTTGGTGTACTGCTGTTCGAGATGCTGACGGGTCATTTGCCCTTCCGCGGTGAACATGAAGCGGCAATGATGTATTCGATCATGAATGAAACACCCGACTCAGTTCTGAAACATCGATCTGATCTTCCCGCTGAGTTGGAGAGAATCATTGCCCGTGCTTTGGAGAAGGATGCGGAAGATCGTTATCAACACGCCGACGATTTGGTGAGTGAACTTCGTCGACTGCTTAAGCAGACATCAAAAGTACCGCGCGCCAGCGATTCATCTACGTCGATCCCGAAGACACCAGTTGCAGGTACGCCTCAAGCCTCTGCACTAGAACCAGTCGCGGAACAATGGAAGAGCAAGAAGACCATTCTAATCGTCATCGCTTCCGTCNNTGGTAGCCGGTGCAGCAGTCGCGATATTTCTTATGCTGCGAGGGGGCGGTGCTCCATCCGACCCCATGGTCACACGTCTGCTGAAAATACCCAGCTCAAACGCGAACCAACCAAATATCTCCGCCGACGGAAGTTGGATCGTGTTTGTCGCGGAGGATGCAAAGGGAATCCAAAATCTCTACATGCTTCACGCCTCAGGGGGTGAACCCAAGAGGATCACAGAGGATACGATCTTT
>DMMN01000234.1 GCA_003453835.1 Bacteroidota bacterium
GCGATCGAACGCGTCGAAGTGGCGCTTCGCTCCGCGTTGGTAAATGGCCTGACGTTACGTTTCGGTCCCTTCGCCCACCTCGATCCGCGCGCTTTTCCCGGCATAAATCCCGATGATCACCGCCGACTGCTGGATGATCTCCGGGACAGCGCACAGCGCAGCAGCGAAGTGTTTGTCGAACATTTCAAGCGGACCTACGACGACTTTCCCGACCTGCCGCTTTGGGCCGCCGCCGAGATCATGACCTTCGGCAATATGTTCACCCTCTTCCGGATCAGCGGCAAACACACCCAGAAGACACTGGCGCAGCCTTATGGCGTCACCGGCAAGGTTCTGTTTTCCTGGCTCCTGACGCTGAACTACGTCCGCAACTTGTGCGCCCACCATGCCCGGCTGTGGAATCGGGAACTGGCGCTCAAGCCCCTCATACCGGATGCGAAACACGACCCCCGCTGGTACGGCGAAAGTCTGGTCGGAAATAACCGAATCTTCGCCATCCTGACGATCCTCCACTTCCTCCTTCGACATATTGCACCCCAAAGCGGCTGGCGAGACCGTCTCTTTGGACTGTTCGATCGTTACCCCGCTATCCCCTTGGCCCCCATGGGCATGCCTGCCGACTGGCGCAACCATGACCTCTGGAAACAGGTGAAGTGGAGATGAGCGGGAACGGAGAACAATTGCCCCCGGGGTGGGCAGTGCCAATGATTTCAGATGTTGCGGAACTGCGTACACACCTTCCCGCAGTGGGAGGATCCTGTGGCTTCCCCCCTCGACGTGCGAAGTGTACGTGGAATCCGTGTTGTATTCACAGGGGGGGGCCGTTCGTCCTTGTGAATGAATATTGTGATTCGGCTTACCGGAGCTCGATCCCTTCTTTCTCAAAGATCGTACCGACAGCCCGCCACAAGCGGGTCTGTGCGTTATATGCGTCCAATTGGGCCCGCACCTCCGTAAGCTTTGCCTCGGAGACGTCCTGCTGGAACCGGAGGACCTCGACCGTGGTGGACCTGCCCACGGAAAGTTTCCTCTCTTCCGCTTCGAGCTTTTTCACGGCCGCCGCCGTCGCCGCGCGGGTCGCGGTGATTCTCGCCAGTGCGGACGCAAGGTCCAGCCTTCCTTTTTGCACCTCAACGCGGATGCGCAGGAAAACGGCATCTTCCGATAGTCTTTGTTGTCGAAGCGCCACCTTCGCCCTTGCCCATTCCGCCTTTTCCCGCTGGAAGCCCCAGGGAAGCTCGGTCTTGAGGCCCACCAACCAGTTGTAGTACCGGCCCGAAAACATCCGGTCGACGCTGTCCCGATAGTTCCCGGAGAATGCGTCCGCGTTTCCAGCGAATAANNGTGCCGGAGAGTCCCGCGATCCCTGCGGATACGGTGAGGTCGAGGGCCGGCAGCGTCCGGTTCCGGGTTGCGACCTCCTGAATCTCGGCCTGTATTTTCCTTGCGTTCATGGCGGCAACCTCGGGACGCCGCCGGATCGCTTCCACGAAATTTTCATTGTCTCCCGGAGGGGGGATATCTTCCTGTAAGGGAACGGGCACGAACCGCTCTTCCCAGTCCCTGGAGGAACGAACGCCGAGGAGGCTCTTCAAATCCACCTCCGCGCTCCGTGCCGCCGCTTCCGCCCGGAGCAGTTCTTCGCGGCGGGTAGCCACCGCAGACTCCGCGGGGAGCAGATCCATGGAGGCGGCCGCGCCCGCTTGAATCCTTGCATCGGTGTGGACGATCACGTGCTCGGCCAGTTCCACGGCTGTCCTACGAACTTCCACCTCGCGGACAGCGGCAACGAAAGAGAGGAAGGTCGTACGTACGGTGGTGACGATGTCCATCACCTTGGTTTTCCATTCTTCCGATTTTTCCTCCGCCCCGGCGCGTGCGATACGGAGCGGAGCTTCGGTTACCTCTTTTCCCCGGTTCTTCAGGAGGGGCTGTTTGGCCGATAGCGTGAGCCCCGTTACGTACTGTGGGGAAAGGAGGGAGACGGCGGAGCTGGTTTCCTGTCGTTGGTTTTCCTGGACGAGCGAGAGTGACGTGCCAATGGGGAGAAGTTCAGTGACGCCGAGATTGAATTTGAGGAATCGCTGGTCCACGGAAGGCCTATCGTCGAGCGCGGAACCGCTGGGATTGACGGACTGGGATGCGTTCAATTCTCCCGAAAACATCGGAAGGAAAGCGGCCTCTTCGATCGGCACGCCCAACGCACCGATCTCCTTCTCTGCTTGCGAGACGGCGATGTCGATGTTGTTTCGGAGGGCGGTTTCCATGCATTCGCGCAGGGTGATCATGCGAATGGGTGCGTTCGATTGGGCCAACAGGGGAGGCGGAGAGCATGCGAGCAGGGCCAGCAACGTGACCAGGAACAGGGTTCGTTTCAAAGTGTCCTCCAAGATCGTGGAAAGAACACCGAACGGATTTCTGTCGATATATTGGTGGCTGTCAGGGGTTAAGGCAAGCGGGAATCATCTTCACGGGAATATCATTTGACTTTTCCGGGCCACAGTCGATAATCGCTTGCAGGTTTATCGAACCGCAGTTGCAAAGCGATCCCTGTAGTCCAGATTCGTTCCGTGGGTAAGTCGTTCGCAGGTCGTCTTGAACCAAGGCCGCAGGTCGAGGTTGCAATGGGCGCGTGCGATCACGAAACGATGGGACCCGGTTCCGGGCAGATCCTTTTTCCTTCTGTTTTCTATTCAACCGAAAATCGTCGTGAGCAACCTGGCGGTTCTGGACACCCAGATTGAATCTGTCCTCGACCACCTCTCGATACGCTTTGTCACCCACCAGTATTGGTAGGTGACAGGTTGGGAGCAGTCTCCTGTAATGACCGGTTCCCAAAGAACGACTTTTTGCGAGGGGGACGAGGAAGATGGGGGAGGTACACATATGCTTAAACGACGGATCGTAGCAATCTTCCTTTTGACGTTGAGCCTTTTGGCGTTGCCTGCAGGGGCTGGCGAGATGCCGGCAAGCCCTCAAAAAAGCAACGTACAAAAGGAAGCCGCTTATCCCCCTTATTCAGACGTTTGGGATTGGAAAATTCCCGAATCGGATAAATCATTAGATCCTTCTGCAACGCCATCAGTCCGTGTCAAAGCGATGGACAATGGGGACGTACTTATTACATATGAACCAGACTTGGCCAAAGCCGTAGTGAAATATGTCACTTTTTTCGGGAAGTCCGTTGTCACTAATCCCGCCGAAATATATAAAAATGACTACACAAATGATGCAAAATCCCGCATTCCCTTCAAGGATGGTAATTTTCTTAAGACAATTGGAGGCGGTATGCGATCTTACGGATGCGTCGATCAACTTCGTTTTCATATTGCGATCTACGATAAGACGGAGTTGAAGCTCATAAGTAACAAAACCCTGCTGTATATTTTTGACAAACCGGAGTATTACGAGACCAAGCCACCGGTTTGTATGGATGGTCCAAGTTTCTACTATCGTGTACGTGCGGTGGCGGCGGGTTTTTTGCCTCTGAAAGATGGAACTTTTTTGCTGGTTTCCCGTAATGGCGATGGCCATATCATCCGATTCGATGAGAATTTTCAGACAAAGTCTAAACTTATGAACAATAAATTCTTTTGGATGGACACGGATGAATTAAGTAGGTTTGAAGCTAAATACGGTGATCGAGCAGATGGAGATAAAAACTTGAAACAACTTTATGCCGATCTTTATGAATTATTAATGAACAGAAAAAGGAGGGAAATCGAATGATTTTTACAGGATTTAAGGCAATATTGGCAAGCGTTATAGAGAAGAATGAACTTAATGGACGTTCTGCCTATGAACTATTTTTTGCTACAAAAAACAGTGATAGTGGCTGGTCATTCGGTATCCCTCAATATGATTTAGGTTCCAAGTCTAACGAGTTCCAGCGTGATTTGTTTAAGAGTATTCTGCAGAACGCGACAGATGGTGCAAGCTATATTATTGATGATGGTGATCCAACGACAGATCGAGACAATGATAAAAAAGTGGCTGACCTAACCAATAAAGCTTACATAAAGAGTAATGCTTCACTAACGGATGCGGAGCGAGGACTTATAAACCAAGCGCTATCTAGTACATATGGAAAAAACGCTATTGACGGGGCGTTGGACGGTACTTTGACTGATTTGATTGTGGTCGCCGACAGAGTAATTAACTTGACATCAGGCGCCGATAAGGCATTCTTGCAAACTGATCTCGGCAAGCTCTTTCTTTGCGATTACGAAAATCAGTATGGCATTGAGGATGGTGGTAAATTTGAGCAATTCGTCCAAGGTCTTCCTGTAAGCTTGGATGGTAATCCATCTATTACGAAGCAAGGCGTGTTGGGCGTAGATGACTTGCTCTCCTTTTATTTTCGCACTAAACAGTCTAGGCAGACACCTTGGGATCCTATGCGGCGCTTCAGCAATGTTGTAGAAGCAACAGGTTATACGCCAGTTGATCTAGAGGAAGCAAAAGGCGTTTTGCGTGCTTATACATTCTTGTATGTTCCTAATGAAAGCACATTACTTGAAACCCAAGCGCGTATTGATGCTGTAAATGTTTTTCGCAATCTCGTCAGTGGACCGGCAGAACAATTAATATTAGACAATTGGAATTCTGCTTGGGGGCCGAGGCCGCCCACACTTGATTCTTATGATGATATCTTGATGGGGGACAATAACGCGAACTATAATAGTTCCGGCGATTATCAGCTGAACGGAAGAGGCGGCGACGATATCATCTTTGGCGAGGGCGGGAATGATCGTATAGAAGGCGGTAAAGGGAATGATATTCTCCTTGGAGGTACGGGGTTTGACACGTACATATACAGCATTGGTGACGGCAACGATAGAATCATCGACGAGGACAATAACGGCAGGATAGTCATTTTTGATTCAGTTGGCGTAGAAATACAGAGTCACGTGCTTGGTACTTTCTTTGAAAGCGGAACAAATGAATGGAAGATGGCTGACGGTAGCACCATCAAAATCACCCACAACTCGCCCTGGACCATAGTATTTGAGGACGGAAGCACGATCACACTCGGAGAGAACTTCCAGGATGGGGATTTCGGGATCCACTTGAGGGACGCTCCGACGGACCCGGTTACGACCTACACCATCTATGGCGATCGGGCTTCGATTTACTCTCCCCCCCAGTACGACTCCTTGGGAAACGAAATCACCGACCTGAACGTCGTCCAGGCCGGCAAGAACGATCGCCTGTACGACAGCGCGGGGGACGACCGGATCGAGGGCGGCGGCGGGAACGACGAGATCTGGGCGGATAAAGGCGGGAATGATCTACTGCTGGGCGGCGACGGGCTGGACGGGATATCCGGCCAGGCGGGAAATGATCGCATCGAAGGCGGTTCCGGCTCGGACGTCGCAATGGGCGGTTCGGGCGACGATCAGGTGTTCGGGGAGGCCTCCGGGGAAATGGAGGAGCTGATCGCGGCGGGAGAGATTGCTCCGAGTCTCGATGAGCGAGGGGATCTGTTGTCCGGGAATGAAGGGGACGACTACCAGTATGGGTCCAACGCCAGGGACGTGTTGTTCGGAGGCGCCGGTCACGATTTGATGGTGGGCGGGGGCGGAGACGACATCATCCTTGGGGACATGGACAGCACCGTTGCGACGAGTGAATGGACGGCGGAGGTCGGGCCGGGGTATGCCGTCAATATAACCAACGCGAACATTCTGTCTACCGGTTTTGTCGGGAACGATGTGATCTACGCCGGCACGGGAAACGATGTGGTTTATGCCGGGGCCGGGGATGACGAAGTCGATGCCGGGGAAGGGAATGATTTCGTCAGTGGCGAGGACGGCGACGATTCGATATTCGGCAGCGGCGGGGACGACTATTTGGGGGGCGACGGTCCGGGTGTCGCGGTCGGGCTGCATGGCAACGACTACATCGACGGCGGCTCGGGCAATGACCGAATCTGGGGCGAAGGGAACTCCGATACGCTGTTCGGCGGGGACGGCGACGACGAGATTTGGGGCGATGACGCAGGCATGGTGGTCGGCGGAGGCGATGACTATCTTGACGGAGAAGCCGGCAATGACTTCCTTGCGGGCGGGATGGGGAATNNCGGCGACGGGGACGATATCGCGGAAAGCTACCATGGCACCGACTATATCGACGGTGAGGACGGAGATGATGTCATCAGCGGGAACGGCGGCAACGATACGCTGATCGGCGGCATCGGGAACGACCAGATATTCGGCGGATCCGGTGATGACGAGATCTATGGCGATGATGGTGATGATCTGATCCGGGGGGGCACAGGCAACGATTACATCGAAGGGGGCACAGGCAATAACGCCATTTGGGGCGAGGACGGCGACGACACGATTTTCGTCGACGATGGCACCAACCAGCTTGTCGGCGGCGCGGGGAGTGACTACATCGAGGGTGGCCTGGGCAACGATAGCATCTGGGGCGATGACAGCGATGACACGATTTTCGGCGGCGACGGGGATAATCAGCTTGTAGGCGGCCTCGGTAACGATTACATCGAGGGTGGCGCAGGTCGCGATACCGTCTTTGGAGACGACGGCGACGACACGATCTACGGCAACGAGGGCAACGACGTGCTGTACGGGAGTGGGGGAAATNNCGGTGGTTTCGGGAACGATATTCTGAGCGGAGGCTTGGGGGCGGACAGGTACGTCTTCGAACTCGGCGGTGGTCAGGACACCATCGATGACTGGTCCGCGGGCGACCCCGTTGCGGATACGGTGGAGTTCGGGGAGGGGATTTCCTCCTCGGATTTGACGCTTTTCAAGGAAGGAGACAATCTGAAAATCAGCATCAACGGGACGACCGACTCGTTGACGATCACGAATTGGTTCGGTTCGACCGATTACCGGGTAGGGCAGTTCGCGTTTGCGGATGGAACGATCCTGACATCGTCGGAATTGGAGGCGTTTGGTATCCGGATCGTTGGTGAGGCCTGGGACGACATACTATATGGGACAGATTTGAACGACGTGATGTTCGGGGGTGATGGAAACGATCAGTTGTATGGAAACGCCGGCAACGACATTCTCGACGGAGGCACCGGGAACGATGTTCTGGACGGGTACTTTGGGAGCGACACCTATCTTTTCGAACGCGGATCGGGGCAGGACACCATCTACAATTGGTATTCGTGGGCCGAAGACGTCGACCTGATCCAATTCGGAAGCGACATCCTTTTGAGCGATGTAACTTTCTCGCGGGATGACGCTGATGATAGATACGCGACGATCAACGGGGCTTCCGATCAACTCATCATCTCTCGCGGCAGCACCATCAACCAGATCCGGTTTGGGGACGGCACGACCATCGACTGGAGCATGGTCGTGTTCCGTTGGGAGGGGACAAGCTCGGGCGACTTGTTCTATGCCCCCTATTATGACTCTTCTGACTACTCCTTGGATCGCCACAGCGATTACATGCTCGGATATGCCGGCAACGACAGCCTTGTCGGTTATGGGGGAAACGACGTTCTCGACGGTGGTACCGGCAGGGATTGGTTGGATGGAGGATCAGGTGACGACATCCTCTTGGCTGGCAAGGATTCAGACAGGCTTTATGGGCGCTTAGGGAACGATATCTTCGACGGAGGTTCGGGAGACAGGAGCAGGGATCTTCTCGTAGATGATGAATGGGGGTGGGACAACTACAACACCCCCGGGAACGATACGTACCTGTTCGGATACGGCTCGGGCAAAGACTACGTTGTTGATTACGACGAGACTCCCGGCAATGTGGATACGGTCCAGATGGGGCCGGGGGTAACGCCGGAGGACGTAATCGTCTCCAGGAACCAGACGGACCTGTTCCTGTCCTTTAACGGTTCTGCGGGCGACGAACTTGGTTTGTCGAGTTGGTGGGAGTGGGAGGCCTCCAAGGTCGAGCAAGTGCGATTCGAAGACGGCACGATATGGGATGCCGGGACTCTCGCATCCAGAATATCCGCAGTCCCGACGGAATACCGAAACTATATCACCGGAACTGCCGGCAACGATGAGATCGATGCCCTTGGGGGCGATGATTACATCTTCGGATTGGAGGGAGACGATGTCCTGATCGGCGGATCGGGATATGACTACTTGGACGGCGGGTCCGGCAACGATTTGTTGGATGGCGGAGCCGGAGGGCGCCAACAGGACGAGGGAAATCATTATGAAGACAAGTTTGGCTCCTATGGATGGGACATATTCGCGGCGGATGGCGGCGAAGGAAGTCGGCTGGTTGGTGGGGAAGGGAACGATAGCTACGTGTTTGGCGCAGGGTATGGGTTGACTGGCATCTACGATGAGGGTGGAGACTCGGACTCGATTCAAATACGTCCCGGAATACTCCCTTCCGATATCGTTCTTTCTCGGGTTGATACATACCTGACCCTTGCTGTCAAAGGAGATATTGACAGCCTGACTGTCGAGAATTATTGGTTGCCGGATGGAGGGGCATCGATCGAACAGATTCGGTTTGAAGATGGAACCGTATGGGATGCAGCCGCTATCCGTGCGATGGTTTCCGATCCCGGTTCTGATGAATACTACAGCGGGTCCAATACGGACGATGTGATCGATGCAGGAGACGGCAACGACAGTGTCTGGGCCGGCGCAGGCAACGACACGATATTCGGAGGTCTTGGAGATGATTACCTCGCTGGAAATGCCGGGGACGATGTGATCTATGGGGGCGCAGGCAACGATAGACTGGAAAGCGGAACCGGCAACGACACGATGTACGGGGGAACCGGAGACGACACCTATGTTGTTGGCTCGTTCGGGGCAGTGGTGACCGAGAACCCGGACGAAGGTATCGATACCGTTATTAGCAGATGGAGCTACACTTTGCCGTCCAATGTGGAAAACCTTACGTTAACCGGGATGACCGAGGAAACAGGAACCGGGAACGCACTTGATAACATCCTGACTGGCAGTTACGGATCGGAAACGCTTATCGGCGGCGACGGCAACGACATCCTCGATGGAGGGGCTTACTTTGATGAAAATGATGTGGACGTGCCTCCGGACGAAGATGTCCTGCTCGGCGGAGCCGGAGACGATACGTATGTGGTAGGCGAGCTCAAAGATGAAGTGGTGGAATACTTGAACGAAGGGACGGACACAGTAAAGAGTTCGATCAGCTATACCTTGGGCGCCAACATCGAGAACCTGACCCTGATGGGAGATACCGCTTTAGGGGATCCCTCAATCGACGGCACCGGGAACGAGATGGACAACCGGATCGTGGGAAACGGTGCTGCCAATACCCTCATCGGCGGCGACGGAAACGATACGTTGGACGGAGGCCTTGGCAACGACACATATATTTTTGAGCGCGGGGGTGGGCGGGATATCATCAATGACATCGATATGACCTTCGGCAACATAGACACCCTTCGGTTCGGCTCCGATATTTCCCCTTCAGATATCGTAGTGAACCGCAACGGGAATGATCTTCTCCTTGGGATAATCGGCACGGCCGATCAGGTTCTCATCTCGAATTATTCTTCCTCGGCTGACGGCGACGGGAGCTCTCTTATCGAACGGATCGAGTTCGAGGACGGGACGGTCTGGGATGTTGCAGCAGTACTCGCGAAGGTCTCGGGTCCAACGGAGGGTGGAGATATTCTGGTCGGCTCGTCGGCCTCCGACCTGATCGATGCCCTCGGCGGTGACGATGAAATCTATGGCCTGGAGGGGGACGATGTCCTTCTGGGAGGTGAGGGGAACGATATCCTCGATGGTGGATTGGGCGATGATTCCCTCCAAGGTGGCTCCGGCAACGATGTCTATTTCTTCGGAAGCGGGAGCGGGCAGGACGTCATCGCGGATGCCGGGGGTGATGGCGACGCAATTCAGCTTTCGGCGGAGTTGACCCCGGCGGATGTTCGGGCCACCCGCGACGACCGGAATCTTTATCTTTCCGTCAGGGACACCGGCGACCGGCTCACCGTCGCGGATTATTACGCGGGTCCCTCCTCTGTTGTTGAATCGATCATTTTCGCAGAAGGGACCGTCTGGAATCAGATGACGCTTGAGTCGATCTTCTCGACTGGAACCGCTGGGGACGATTTCCTCTGGGGGACGTCAGGGAACGACACCCTAAACGGGGAA
>DMMN01000095.1 GCA_003453835.1 Bacteroidota bacterium
AGTTTATGCGCGGTTAGAAGATGCACGCGTCCTGCTCCCACGCGCTTTTTTGTCCCCCTTCCTCTCAAGGGGGACGCGATCCGCTTCTGCAGGATCGCAGGGGGTCGGCCCGAGTTAAAGGTTTCCTTCCGCTTAGAATCAAGCTCAGGCGAAGGAAACCTTTTGCCCGTCCGCTCAGATCAAGCTCAGGTGAAGGAAACCTTTTGCTCTGCAGCTCTTCGAGCGGGTCGACACCTTTTAACTCATAGGAGGGGAAGGTTTACGCGCTGTTAGAGGATCGCGCGTCTAGATTCTCACTCCTTGACAAACTCCCGCTCACCACTCCGCACCACCAAGACGGGACACGGGGCATGCCGGACAACCTTTTCCGCCGTGCTGCCGAAGAGGATATGCTCGACGCCCGTGTGTCCATGCGTCGCGATGATAATTAGATCTACGCCGGCCTCCCGTGCGTGTTGATCGATTTCATAAAACGGCTTTCCCGTCCGAATCACCTGCCGGGCTTCCACGCGACCGGCGATCTCGTTCTTGATCATTGCCTCTAGTTCTTCTGTACCTCGCTTCTGAAGCTCATCCTCCACGTTTGGAAAACCAACTTGCCCAAAGCTGAAGTCGGCCGGATAGATGGCCGGCTCGACCACGTACACCAGATCGATCGACGCTTTGAACTGCTGCGCGAACGGGATGGCGTACTTCAGGGCCCTCTTCGAGTAGTCCGAGAAGTCGATCGGGACCAGAATGCGCTTGAGATCGAAGACCGACGGCCAACGATTCGCTCTGGGACGCGGTGTGCGCGATTTGGGTGCACCCTTTCGCGCGACCACTTTTTTCGCGACGGTGGATTTTCGTTTCGCCATAGCGTTCCCTCCTGTTCTCGATGGATCAGAGACAAAAAACCCCCGAGCTTCTTCCGTTCGGGGGCTTGTGATGTTAGACGAAGTTGAGCCAGTTGTATTTGTCGTTGGCGTTGTGGACGACGTCGAAGAACGCCTCTTGAAGCCGCCGCGTTATTGGTCCCGGCTTCCCCTCTCCGACCACGATCTTGTCGACGGATCGGATTGGGGTAATCTCCGCCGCCGTGCCCGTGAAGAACACCTCGTCTGCAACATACAGCAGCTCTCGCGGAATGTTCATCTCCTTGATCTTGAAACCGAGTTCTTCCGCCAGTGTCATGACGGACGCTCGAGTGATCCCCGGAAGAATCGCAGCCACGAGGGGCGAGGTGTGGATCACCCCATCTCTGATAACAAAAAGGTTTTCACCGCTCCCCTCACTGATATTCCCGTCCACGCCGAGGGCGATCCCTTCCGAGTACCCTTCCACGATCGCCTCCATTTTGATGAGCTGTGAGTTAAGATAGTTCCCTCCGGCTTTCGCCATTGTCGGGAATGTATTCGGAGCGGCACGGTTCCATGACGCAACGCGAACATCGATGCCGTCCTCCAACGCCCCACCTCCCAGGTACGATCCCCACTCCCAAACGGCAATGAAGACGTCGATCGGGCATCCGAGCGGATTGACACCAACATCGCCGTATCCCCGATAGACAACGGGCCGGATGTAGCAGGCTTTCAGGTTATTGACACGGATCGTTTCTTTGGTGGCGACCTCAAGTTGCTGCGCCGTGTACGGAATCGGCGAGCGATACATCTTGGTCGAGTCGAACAGCCTCCGCAAGTGGGCATCGAGCCGGAATATCGCGGAGCCTTTCTTCGTATCGTAACAGCGAATTCCTTCAAACCAGCTTGAACCGTAGTGAATGACATGAGAGAGAACATGAATCTTCGCATCATCCCAATTAACCAGCGTTCCATTCATCCAGATTTTTTCGACTTTCTTGACCGGCATAGTGTGGTTCCTTTTTTCTGTTGATCGAAGAGCGACAACTGGTATTGAAACAACAATCAGTTTCTGACGCTTCGCGGAGACAACTCTTGAAGGACGACTCCACACCCTCTCGGAGAAGAGCACACACCCCTACACACAAAACCCTCACACAGAGGGGACTGTAGACAACCGGCTTTTCTTGCCCGCGTGATCGTAGCTGGAGGGTCCCCTCTCGTGTGCCGGGAAGTGGGATGTGAGAGAGTCATCAGACTCCGACACCTGACCATTCGATTTGGCTGAACACACGGCTGTCGAGGATCACGCCTCTCCGCCGTCCTTCGCGCCTTCTGCGTCCAACGGCCCCTCGCGCCCTTTGCGGCCGTCATGTTTTTGACGGATTGGCGCAAGGAGTGTGTCCCCCACACAATGCACGACAATTCTCGTTTCGTGCAACCTTAGACAGTTAGATCGGCATTTGATAGATGCGGTACCGCTTGGTGATCTTCCCCTTCATGAATTCTGCTAGTTTCACCATGCTGACATTGTCTTCCAGAATCCATCCGGCTTCGCCGTACTGATAGCCGAGCTTCTTTGCGCGTACGGCCGTCTCGTAGAACAAAACGCCTGTTGCCCCCGTCGCACGATACTCAGGCAACACACCGAGCACGATAATCCGCACCAAATTAATTTCTTTCTTGCGCAAAAACAACTGGATGAGTCCGGGAATGAGTCGACCACTTCTGTTGTGCTTCAATGCGATGTTGATATCGGGAATCGAAAGTGCGAAGCCGATCGGCTTCCCTTTCACTTCTGCAAAGATCACGAGATCCGGAACGACGATCGGCTTCAGATCCTTCGCCATCGCGTCGATCTCGGCCTCCGTCATCGGCACCGCTCCCCAGTTCTTTTCCCACGCCTTATTATAGAGATCCTTGATGATCGCCGCATCACGATCGAAGTTCTTCATATCGAGTATGCGGAACGTCAGGTGATTCCGTTCCTTGACGATTCTGTTCACCCGTTCCAGTTTTTCGTTGTAGACCTCATCCTGGCTGAGCAAGTAGGCGAAGAGCTCTTTTTCCCTGGAGAACCCATAGTTCTCGATCAGTTTCGGATAGTACGAAGGATTGTACGGCATCAGGATCGTGGGGCTAAGATCGAAGCCGTCCACGAGAAGGCCGTACTCGTCATTGACCGACGGATTGGCGGGTCCGCGCATCGCCGTGAGGCCTCTCGCTTTCAAATACTGTCTTCCCTCGTCGAACAGGGCGTTAGCGACTGCCTGGTCATCGATGCACTCGAAGAAGCCGAAGAAACCGATCTGTTCGTTGTGCTCCTTGATGTGATTGTGGTTGACGATCGCTGCGATGCGTCCGACCATCTCGCCGTCTCTCTCGGCGATGAAGAACTCCGTATCCGCATGGCTGTAAAACGGATTTTTCTTTCTGTCCATCAACTTCACTCGATCCATCAGCAGGGGCGGAACCCACGAAGGATTTCCCCGGTAGATGTTCCAGAGGAACTTGATGAACTGATGACGGTCCTTCGTTGACCGGACAATGCGAATCTTTATCGAACTCATGGCTCCGCGCAAAGGAGATCTTGAGAGAGGGTCGTTGCATTAAAAAAAAAGCCGCAGTGCCCTCGCACAACGGCCTTCTGTATTCTTCCCTCAAGAAGAGTAGAAATCATTTCAATTGAGAACGCCCAATTGTTTCCCAACGGCGTTGAAGACATCCAGTATCTTATCCAGATGCTCGTCCTCGTGCGTGGCCATGTAGCTGGTTCGCAGCATCTCCATGCCCGGTGGAACGCCCGGCCGGATGAAAGCATTCACGAAGACGCCCGCCTCAAACAATGCTTTCCACATGATGAGGACCTTGTCGGTGTCCCCAATGATCACGGGGACGACCGCCGAATCGTGCTCGCCCACCCGATAGCCCATTTCTTTCAATCCCATTCGCATCTTGCGCGCGTTCTGCATCAGCTTGTCGATGCGCCACGGCTCGTGTTCGAGAATCTCCAGAGCGGCCAGCGCCGAGGCAACGGAGGCCGGAGTCGGGCTCGCACTGAAGATGAGTGCCGGCGCGTGATGCTTCAGATAGTTGATGACAGAACGGTCTCCGACAACAAATCCTCCGAGGGAAGCGAATGTCTTGCTGAAGGTCCCCATCGTCATGTCCGTTTCCTTCTCGAGGCCGTAGTGGCTTGCCGTTCCTCGTCCGCCTTTGCCGATGACGCCGATTGCGTGGGCATCGTCAACGAGGATCCGGGCGTTGAATTTCTTTGCAGCCTCGACCATCGCCGGAAGATCAACGATCTCACCCGACGTGCTGAACACACCGTCCGAGACAATCAGCTTCGGAGCCTCTGGCGGAAGCTTGGAGATGATCGCCTCCAAATGCTTCATATCATTATGCTTATAGCGGATGATCGTCTGCGCCTGGCCATCGACCAGTGCGTTGGCCCCGTTCGCGATCAGGTTGCCTGCAACGATGCACGCATGATTATCCTTGTCGGAAACGACGTACTCACCGCGCTGAACGAGAGTGGGGATAATGCCTTGAGCTGTTTGAAATCCGGTGCTGTAGAGAAGGCAATCTGCTTTGCCGAGGAACTTCGCGAGCCGCGCTTCTAGCTCGACGTGAAGGTCGAGGGTTCCCGTGAGATAGCGGGAGCCGGAACATCCGGTGCCATACTTCTGAACCGCCTTGATGGCGGCATCCTTGACTCGAGGATCGGCCGTGAGGCCGAGATAGTTGTTCGAACCGGCCATGATGACCATGCGGCCCTCGATGCGAACAACCGGCCCTTCACTCTCCTCGATGGCATGAAAGTATGGGTAGTATCCGCTCGCTTTCGTTTCATCCGCACGCGTAAAGCTTCGACACTTTTCAAAAAGATCCAATGATCGCTCCCGTTCTTGGAAATGAATGATGACGACATCGTTCCCCCGACTTTGCTTGTCAAAACTTTTTTGAATATACTCTAATCGCCTAATAAAGTCAATGAACCGCCAAAATCAATTCTCGAGGAGGATGTATCCCAACCGCACTGGTGACCGGAGGAACCGGATTCGTTGGAAGTCACACAGTGGAACTGTTGCTTCAACGGGGTTTTGATGTTCGTTGTATCGTTCGCTCTCGACGGTCGTCGCTCGGCTGGCTCAGAGGGCTTCCAGTGGACGTCGTGGCGTCCGATCTCTCGGATGTGGGAACACTCAAAGCTGCCGTCCACGACGTCGAATATGTCTTCCATATCGCGGGCGTCACTAAAGCGACGAGGCGACGCGACTACTTTCAGGGCAATGTCGAGACGACACGTCATCTACTCCAGGCGGCGGTCACGGCTTCCAGTCTCAAGAGATTCTGCTTTGTCAGCAGCCTGACTGCGGTCGGCCCAAGTCCCGACGGCACCCCTCTCACCGAAGACGCACCCTGCCGTCCCATCACGTCGTATGGACAATCGAAGCTGGAGGCCGAGCAAGCTTGCCTCTCATTTCGAGACAAGATACCACTCGTGATTCTTCGTCCGCCTGCGGTGTACGGACCAAGAGACAAAGACATCCTGGAGATTTTTCGCAGCGTCAAGCGAGGAATCAATCCAATGTTCGGTGGCCGGAAGAAGTCGCTCAGTCTCATTCATGTCTCCGATCTAGCCCGTGCGATTGTAGATGCCACGCTTTCTGATGCAACCATCGGCAACACGTATTTCGTAACGGATCCGATTCCGCACGATATCTCCGAACTTGTCAGGACGCTTTCATCCATCATGAAGAAAAGGGCCTTCGCCATCAGCATCCCGGCCTTTCTTCTTTATGGCATCGCTGCAACCGTCGAAGGAGNNAGGAGCCTCCAGGCTGCTTTCGCGGCCTGCCGTTCTAAGTATCGACAAGGCGCGTGATCTTCTCCAGCCTCACTGGATCTGTAGCGGCGGAAAACTTGAAGTGGATATCGGATTCAGGTGTGCCATCCCGATCGATGAAGGGCTTCGGACAACCTATCAGTGGTACAGACAGCAGGATTGGCTGTAGTTCAACGAGTGCCACTCTTCTTTCGACGATAACAAATAGAACGGAGCGATGCGGAATATTCTGCTGGTCTTCTTGGGCGGAGGAATTGGGGCGAGCGCGAGATACTGGCTCTCAGGACTCGTGTACGGGAAGTTTGGGAGCGCCTTCCCCTACGGAACATTGGCTGTTAATCTGATCGGATGCCTCCTCATCGGCGTCCTGGTGACAGGAATGGAAGAACGCTTCATCACCAATCCGACACTCCGCGTGTTCTTGACGATCGGCGTCCTCGGAGGCTTCACCACATTCTCATCCTTCAGCTATGAGACCGTGGCGATGTTGAGGGACGGGGAGCTGTACCATGCCGCTCTCAATGTCATGGCAAGCGTCTTCTTGTGCGTTGTCGGAACCTGGATTGGGATGCAACTTGGAAAACTCCTGTAGCTTTCGAAAGGGAATTCTATGAAACTTACCGGTGAAGGCAAGTTATTGAGAATCTTCTTGGGAGAATCCGATATATTCGATCACCAACCGTTGTTTGAAGTGATTGTTCGTCTCGCCCGCGAAAGAGGTTTGGCAGGTGCAACGGTGTTGAGGGGAGTTGAGGGATTCGGTGCCAACAGCCGTGTCATCCACACGGCCAAGATCCTTCGCCTCTCCGAAGATCTGCCCATCGTAGTCGAGATTGTCGATGCGGAGGCAAAGATCAGAGGCTTCTTGCCGGATGTCGATGCACTCTTTGAAAAAGCCGGATGTGGAGGGATGATGACGATTGAAAGAGCCGAGGTGATCCGATATTCACCTGGGAAACAAGAGTGAACCGGGGGCACGTTCTCCGACTCCGAAATCACCTGATGATGAGCATCTTCTTCGTTTCCGTGTAAGTCTTCGTTGCATTCCCAGTCTGCACCGCTTCCATCCGATAAAAATACACTCCTGAAGTCACTGCAGCATTCCATCGAAACAGGTGAGTCCCTTCTGCCAACTCTCCTTCGAGGGGCGTCGCGATTTCCTGTCCAAGGATGTTCAACAAGACAATTCTTACATGACTCGCGACCGGCAGACCGAATTGGATCGTCGTGGAGGAGTTGAATGGATTCGGAAAGTTCTGGTGCAGCTCATAGTCGCGTGGAACGAAGCGGAGCGGGAGATCGTCAAGTCCCGTCGTTCCTTCGTACCACGCAACCTTCAGCGCGTCGGCGCGCAAAACGTCTCCCGAACTGTTTCTCCCGGTGTTGATCACTCTCACGACGAACGGTGTACCTGCAGACAGCCGATAACGCCTGAGTGGTACCCATCCGCCGCTCCCCACATTCTGATCAACGACCACTGAATCCGGAGCGTCAGTTCCATTCCGCACGACGTAGAGGGCCCTGTTCGCGCTATTGACAGTCTTCGGGACGATGAACATCAAGTCGTAGGTACCACTCCGTCCTGCAATTAAAGAGAACGTCGCGTTCGCACCTGCTGGGGATGTCAGGTTTGTGTAGCGGCTGCTGCGACCATAGGCCTGGGCGACACTCGTGTGCCAGGTTCCTTCTTCTCGATACGAAGTTGAATCATCGTTGTCAGCGATCTGGAAGTAGTTCTTCACCTCTGCAGCCAGAGGAAGACGCCAAACGGGTTGGACGGGATCGTCGCTTGAGATGAGTAACGTATCCGACCATGGCCCGACGACGTTGGTGGAGAATTGTATCGGAACGGAAACCCTCCCCCCCGCAGGAACTTTGATCGGAAATCGGACGGAACTGCTTACGGCATTCCTGACAGACACGACGCCGCTTACCGTAAGATGGCCGATCCCTGCATTCGTGAAGTTGACGGCATACTTCACGGTATCCTCCCGCGAGACCTCGCCGAAGTTCAGAAAGCTCTCAGCCGGCACGAGTTGTCGCTCCCGCACGAGAGGCGAGAACCTGACGACATCGGCTCCGATCGTCCTTCCTGCCTGATTCTCTCCACGAACGACCATCTCGACATAGGTTCCGTTTCCTGTCGCGAGCAACGGTGCGCCGAGGAAAATCCATTCGTTGCCGGGAAGAGGGGTGGAGAAGAACAGTGAATCGACGAGTCCACCATTTGAGTGAATTCGAAACAAGACACTCCCTGCGGCACTTGTCACAGTGGGCACTTGCACGAAAATATTGTATCGGCCAGGCTGCGGGAGGTTTGGGCTCCAACGAACTCTCGCGATGCTGATTCCTGCTAACGTCATGAGCCGCGAATCAACGCCCCACGTCGTGCCCTTGATGGTCGTCCAAGCACCCTCGATCTCGCTGTAGCCGGGATCTTTGTTATCGACGTAGATGTCGTCCGGCAGATACCGTAGGAAGTGTGTCTTCAAGTTTCCGACGGTATCGGTCACTGCCATGCCGAGTTTCGCGAGCATGTCCCTGGGAAACGCTTCGGTCCTCCAGGAATTCGAACCAAGCCGACTGGATCTCAGGAGGAAGTAGCGCTCGTACTTGTCTTTGGCTGCAACAAACGGTTGTTTCTGGAAGATCGGCTCGTTCGTTTGAATTGTGAAAGCAACAGTCTCGCCCACGGATTGCTCCACCACTGTCAGCTCCGGGGAAATCGTGTCGCTTGTGGCGATCCAGCGTTGCATCGCCTCGACGGCGGAGCAATAACGAAATGGAACGCCGCCGTATTTTGCTGCCGATCGGTGGGCGAGGCTATCGATTCTTCGGAGGTTGTCCAGAAAATCGGTTTCAGGGAGATGCCCCCAGAGACACGCCACTTGATCCTCCCCTCGTTGTGCGCGAGCATAGATCGTATCCATCAGCGCAGTGTTGACCGAGCCGATATGTTTGGAGCGGAGATTCCAGCCCCGTGCCGCGCCGGGAATCTGGTAGTCTTGCAGCGACGGATGGAAGGGAATCCAGGTGCTGGGTGAGCGTGACCAGTCATAGATATTGTCGAGAGGTTCGACAGTGTCTATATGCTTTACCGGCCAATCATTGTGCATGCTGTACGGCAGCAATTCATCGAGGTACTGTTGCCATCCGTTGTCCATCGCGTGCCAGCCGCTGCGAAAGGAAACAGGATGCGTTTGTTCCTCGATCAGGAATTGGGCCATCGTCAAGTCGAAATCGTCTCTGCATTCTTCGAAGCTACGCGCTTGATTCCAGAAGTACTTGCCGTCTCTATCATAGTCTGTCCAGGCAAAGGTGTGATAGTGCAACGAGAGCTCATCTCCATAACGCCGGAGTGCTTCCCCATGATACTTCTTCATGAGCTGAAGGGTCATGACGTTTGGTATGGGGACGTTGGCATTTGTAGCGTAGCGAAAGATGTTACCCGCCATCATCCACCAGGTCAGCTTCATCGGTTGACCGTAGGAATCGACCAGCCGAAGGCGAAACAACGGATCCATCACGCGAGAGGCGTTCCTCGTCGCGTCGAGATACAAGTCCAGCTTGTACGTTGGACGAAACCGGGCAACGTCCATCCCCTCCCAAATCGCCGTGTCCGAGCCGAGGATCAGATAGACCTTCCCTCCTCCAACGGCGTGATGCGGAAAGAGTGAGAGGAGATATACGAGGAAGCAAGGGAAGGAGAATTTCACAGAAGTCTTTGGATGCGCAAAACGGTGGACAGAAATTCTCGTCCACCTCTCTGCTAGCATTCACGAAGATCCGCGTTGACGAGCGGCGACGTTTTTGATTAGACTTACTCGTCGTATTTCTGAAATACGGTGCTCGTGCCGCTAGGAACAAAAGAACGGTTTATTGGAACGGCACTAGCTTACTTCGAACTCAAACGTCTCCGTACACATGATCTGCTCTTCGCCGCGCGAGCCGCAGATCCGATACTCCAGACGATCCCCTTGTCCGAACGTTCCGAGAAGTACACGCCAATAGGAATTGTTTCGCTGATCGTTGTTGGAATGCCATTCGGCCGGTTGCTTCGCCGTCAACTGCTTTCCATCTGCCCTGGAGAGTGTCAGCTCGACCCAGACGGATTGACCCATTTCAATCGGATGTGTCCCGATCCACAATTCCACTTCTTGTCCGGACGAGACGAACTCAGGGATGCGTGAGGCATCTGCCGTGTTGTGCCAAACAATCATAGCGCACCTCCTATCTGCAAATGTGAGAGAGGGGCTGTTCGATCACGGCTCAATGTTCAGAGAAGATTGCCAAAAAGCAAATCTTGGACAACCGGCAGGCCGGTCAGGATCACATGTTACTTCGGCGCGGCCAATGCCGGTGCAATCGAATTTGAGAAAGTCGTTCCCCGGTTTGACTTCGATGTTCGCCACTGCACAGATTTGACGATGGTGGAGAAGGTATTCTGTCGTATCGTGGAGTGAATTTCAACTGGCTTAGACAAAAACGAGGCGATTCCGGTAGGAATGGAGAACTCTCTAATTGCCCTCATTCGAAATGGAGGATCCAATTGCATGCCAAAAAAAAGCCCAACCGATTCAGATGGGTCGAGGAGAACTACACCCCGGCAGCATGGTCAATGGAACAATAACACAACCTTATAGAAAAGGGCCGCAACGAGTGCGGACATCGGGATCGTCAGGAGCCATGCGGCGACGATTCGTCCGGCAATGCCCCATCGGACTGCCGACATCCGTCGAGTAGCGCCGACACCCATGATCGCGCCGGCAATGGTGTGAGTCGTACTCACGGGGATCCCGAAGATCGCCGTTCCCAAGAGAACGAAAGCCCCTCCTGTTTCCGCGCAGAAACCGCCGACCGGCTTCAGGTGCGTGAGCCGGATCCCCATGGTTCGGATTACTTTCCAGCCCCCCATCAGTGTTCCGAGACCGATTGCGCTGTGTGCAGCGATGATCACCCAAAACGGAACATAGAATCCTTGGGCGGAATCGTACATCCACGTCGGCATTCCGACCTTTGCGGAAAAAAGAAGAATGGAGATAATCCCCATGGTCTTCTGGGCGTCGTTCGTGCCATGACCAAGGCTGTAGGCGGCCGAGGAAATCAACTGGCCAACACGAAAGAACTTGTCAACACGGCGCACCGTCCAACTCCTGAAAACCCAGGATACGACAATCATCAAAAGGAACGCTGCGATAAGTCCGACAATGGGGGAAAGAAAGATGAAGATCAACACTTTATAGATACCACTCATGATGAGGGCTTCAACGCCTTGTTTGATGATCGCCGCCCCGGCAAGTCCGCCGATCAAGGAGTGCGAGACGCTGATGGGAAGTCCGTAGCGTGTGCAAAGATGCGTCCAAACGATTGCGCCGACAAGGGCGGAGAGGATGAGTTCTTGCGTGATAACTTGAGGATCGACAATGCCTTTTCCGATTGTTTTGGCGACAGCCACTCCGAACCCAAAGGCGGCGACAAAGTTAAAGAACGCGGCCCAGATGACGGCCAGCTTGGGAGAGAGAACGCGGGTAGAAACCACCGTGGCGATGGAGTTGGCAGCATCGTTCATTCCGTTCAGGAAATCAAAGAGAAGCGCCACAAACACAATGATCAAAACGAGGGTCATAGCAACTCGGAAGTTTAGGATTCGTCGTTAGGCGTGCTTGATCACAAGCGCCTCCAACACATTGGCGGCGTCCTCGCATTTGTCGGTCGCTGTCTCCAGCCCTACATAGACTTCCTTCAACTTGATGATCTTGATGGGATCTTTCTCGTTCTCGAACAGATCGGCGATAGCCTGCTCAAAGATCGCGTCCGCGTCGTTCTCGTATTCGTTCACCTTCTTGAATGACTGGAGCAACTCCTCCGTCTGGTGCATGTGCCGTATGCGCCCAACGGCGCGATGCAGTTCTTTGATAGAGAGGTGCAGGACGTCAATCAACTGGATCATGGCCTGAGGGCACTCATC
>DMMN01000364.1 GCA_003453835.1 Bacteroidota bacterium
CAAAGATATTGATGTCCTGACACTCTCGGACGTCGAAACGATTCAAGGAGAACCCGGCAACTTCCGGGTTGCGCTCAGCAGAAAAGCCCGTTACGTGGATGAAAGCGCCTGCACCGGCTGCGGCGCGTGTGTCGTCAATTGCCCGACACGCAACTTTGTACAGGTGCAGGAAAAAGCCAGGACAGAGTTGGCACCGGAATTCAAAGCCAAAGTTGTTTCCATCATCGAGCACAACAAGAGACGAGACGGACCGTTAATGCCAATCCTTCAACAGATCAATGCAAGCTTTAACTACTTACCCGAACCGGTGCTGCGGTATGTTTCGCAGGAGACCGGCTATTCATTGTCTCATATCATGAGGGTGGCAACGTTCTACGGCTCGTTCAGCGTCGTGCCTAGAGGGAAATACGTTGTACATGTCTGCTTGGGAACAACGTGCTATGTTCGGGGGAGTGAGAGACTGATGGATAAGTTCAGCGACATCCTGAAGATTCGCCCGGACGAATCAACTTCAGACATGCTGTTCACGCTCAAGACTGTCCGATGTATCGGATGTTGTGGATTGGCACCTGCAGTCATGGTCGGAGATTCAGTTTTCGGAAAGCTCACCAGTAAGGCAGTGCCCGAAATTGTCAACAAGTATCGAGGGCGTTGAACATGCCGAAGCTCACGCTTGAAGAACTTAGGAAGAAACGAGAAGAAGCCCGCAAGAGCATCTATCTGAGAGCAGGTGATTTCAAAGGAAAAGTGATCGTGCACATGGGAACCTGCGGCATCGCTGCAGGAGCCAGGGAAATCATCTCCACGTTTCTGGACGAGGTTGAGAAAACTGGAGCGAAGGACATTATGGTAACGACGTCCGGATGTGCCGGGCTGTGCTCCAGGGAACCGATGGCAACGGTCGAAGTACTGAACGGCCCGCCGGTCAAGTATGGGGAACTTACTCCAGAGAAGACGAGAAGGATCTTCAAAGAACACATCATGGGTGGCCGCCCGGTAGTCGAGTGTGCACTGGGAGTCGGTTCAGAGCTGGGAGGATGAACCAATGGCCGCACGAAGAATAGAACTCATGCTCTGCACCGGCACCGGCTGTGTTGCCGGCGGATCGTTCAGAATCAAGACCGCCCTCGAGGGCGAAGTGGCGAGAAACGGCTTGCAGAACGAAGTGTCGGTCGTGTCCACCGGCTGCAATGGCTTTTGCGGTCAAGGGCCTCTCATGGTCGTTGAACCTGAAGGGACCTTCTATGGCTGGCTACGATCCGAGGACATCTCTTTTCTTGTTGAGGAACATTTTCTTAAAGGACGACCTGTTCCGAGACTTATGTTTGTCCCGAGGGAGACGAAAGAAGAGGTTCCTTTGCTGCGAGATATTCCTTTCTTCAAGAAACAGACTCTCGTCGTACTGAGGAACAAGGGCCTGATCGACGCGGAGAAAATCGATGACTACATCGCCAGAGATGGATACGCCGCCATCGAAAAAGTCCTCACCTCGATGAGTCCCGAGGAAGTGATCGAGGAGATTACGCGATCCGGACTGAGGGGAAGGGGGGGTGCCGGATTCCCGACGGGCGTGAAGTGGAGAATCTGCCGGAACGAAGCGAAAATGCCAAAGTATGTCATCTGCAATTGCGATGAGGGAGACCCCGGCGCGTACATGGATCGGAGTGTGTTCGAATCTGATCCCCACTCGGTGGTTGAGGGTCTGACGATTGCCGCGTACGCCATCGGGGCTTCGCGCGGCTATATCTACGTCCGATCCGAGTACCCCCTGGCGATCAAGCGAATGCAGATTGCTCTCGAACAGGCGAGAGAATACGGTCTGTTGGGCAAGAACATCCTCGACTTCGGCTTCTCGTTCGATCTTGAGATACGTGAAGGCTCGGGCGCCTTTGTATGTGGAGAAGAGACATCGCTCATTCACTCGATCGAAGGAAAAAGTCCGGAGCCGAGGCAGCGACCGCCATTCCCCGCGCAAGCAGGTATCTGGGCTTGTCCGACAGTCATCAACAATGTGGAAACTCTTGCAAATATCCCGGTGATACTCAACCGAGGTGCCGACTGGTTTTCGAAGATCGGAACGGAAACCAGCAAGGGAACAAAGATATTCTCGCTCGTGGGGAAGATCAATAACACAGGTTTGATCGAAGTTCCAATGGGAATCAAACTGCGCGAGATAATTTATGAAATCGGCGACGGCATCCCGGGAAACAGGAGATTTAAAGCGGTCCAAACGGGCGGTCCGTCGGGAGGATGCATCCCCGCCAGTCTCCTAGACCTTCCCATTGACTATGAGAGTCTCATTCAGGCAGGATCGATGATGGGTTCAGGCGGGATGATCGTGATGGATGAAGATACCTGCATGGTGGACGTCTCGAAGTTCTATCTTCAGTTCACCAACGACGAGTCGTGCGGAAAGTGTACCACCTGCAGAGACGGCAGCGACGCATTGCTGGAAGTTCTGACGAGGATAACGCATGGAGAAGGACGGGAAGGAGATATCGAGTTCCTTGAAGAATTGGGGACGGCCATCAAAGACGCATCGATGTGCGGACTTGGAACAACGCTACCTAATCCGGTACTCTCCACACTCAAGTACTTCAGGGATGAGTATGAGGCACACATAAAGCAGAAAAGGTGCCCTGCGGTCGCATGCAGAGGAATAATATCCTCACCGTGCCAATATATGTGTCCATTACATACAGATGTTCCTGCCTATGTTACTCTGATTGCCAAGGGGCAATTCAAGGAAGCGCTTGATTTAGTGCGTATGACCAACCCTCTCCCGATCATCTGCGGAAGAGTTTGCATGGCGCACTGCGCAATCAAATGCAGGTCAAGAGAGGCGGGCGATGCAATTGCCATCAAGGAACTGAAAAGGTTTCTCACCGACTGGGAACTCAGCGCAGGGGAGTTGCCGGAGATTACTCCTTTTCCGAGAAGGTATGAAGAGAAGGTTGCCATCATAGGTTCAGGACCTGCAGGACTGACTGCCGGCTACTACCTTGCACAAAGAGGATACGAAGTGACTGTGTTTGAAAGATTCCCTGTTGCCGGTGGTATGCTGGCGCTGGCCATCCCTGATTACCGATTGCCCAAGAAGTTGCTGCAATTAGAGATAGACGGAATCAGGCAAGCAGGGGTCAATATCAAAACAAACTCACCGATTGAGAATATTGATGCTCTCCTCCATGAAGGATTCAAGGCCGTGCTGATTGCCGTGGGTGCGCACAAGAATCGCAAGCTAGAAATTCCGGGCGAGGAAGCAGATGGCGTTATCGATCCCATTACATTGCTCAGGAAAGTGAATCTCAGAGAAGATGTCCCTCCTCTTGGTGAAAGGGTGGGAATTATCGGCGGTGGAAATACGGCGATTGACGCGGCCAGAACGGCTCTCCGGCTGGGCTCCAAGGAAGTAACGATTTTTTATCGACGAACCCGCTCCGAGATGCCGGCCATTCCGGAAGAGATCGAGGCAGGCCTTGAGGAAGGAGTTAAGATAGAATTCCTGGTCGCACCAACAAAGGTAATCTCGGAACACGGACGATTGAAAGGGATTGAATTTGTTCGCACGAAACTGGGCGAGCCTGACGCTTCCGGCAGGAAACGACCAATTCGAATCGAAGGTTCGGAGTTCGTAGTAGAACTTGATTCGCTCCTGCCGGCCGTGTCGCAGGATACAGAAATTCCGGACGGATTTGGAGTGGAAGTCTCGAAGGGGAATGCGGTGGTCGTGAGCACCGAATCGCTTATGACCAATCGTGTAGGTGTTTTCGCTTGTGGAGATGCGGTGACACTTCCGACGGATGTAACAACCGCAATGGCTGAAGCCCGACTTGCAGCGGACCTCATTCATAAGTACCTGAGAGGGGAGGATCTGAAGCGCGAATACAAACTCATCAGACCGTCCGTTCGCGTGGAGCCACTCGAGATGACAGAAGATATAGCAGAAACGAGAAGACCCAGAATGCCGAGAGTCTTACCGGAAGGGGCAAGAACGAACTTCGATGAAGTTGAGCTTGGGTACACGGCGGAGATGGCGATGAAGGAAGCGCGGCGGTGTCTCCGGTGCGATTGGGATCTACAAAGAATGCGTGAGAAAGTCAGAGAGCAAGAAATAGTGGTCGAGAGATGACGCTCCACGAAATCATCCAGATTCTTCAAGCTGAGCCGATCCTCAACGGGGAAGTGAGAGATGTGACTGTACAGATTGCTTGTGGCTCCGATTTAATGAGTGACGTGTTGTCTTTTGCCAAACCTGGCGCGTTGCTTTTGACCGGCCTAACAACTGTCCAGGTTATCTACACCGCGGAAATGGCGGATATCAGGATTGTGTGTTTTGTGAGGGGCAAGAAACCGCAAGAGAAGACTGTGAGACTTGCAGCAGCCAAGAACATGATTCTGATAAGTACCTTTCTGCCTATGTTCGAAAGTTGCGGCAGGCTGTATCAACGCGGTCTCAAGGGTTGTTCGGGGATATGAATAACAATGAGACTTCTCCGGTACCGACGATCGGCAGGGCACAAGAGCTAATCTATGAGTTGAAGGTTGAGCAGGCGATGACACGAGCGGTTGTCGCTGTGTCACCGGAGAACACGATGGACGACTTGCGAAACATCATGAGGGAAAAGCAAATCTCTGGGACTCCCGTGCTGGAAGGAGATACCTTGGTCGGGATTGTCAGCATTGAAGATCTCATCAAGTCGCTTGCTCAAGGTCAACCGCCGGCGAAGGTTAGAGAGAAGATGTGCACAAATGTCGTGACCCTTTTTCCCGATGAGCCGATTGTGTTTGCGCTCAACCAGTTCCGGCGTTATCGGTATGGACGATTCCCTGTCGTCGACCGGAAGAGCAAGAAACTCGTGGGCATGCTGACGAAAGGTGATATCGTGCGATGCCTATTGAAGAGACTCGAAACCAATAACATTCAAGCAGAGCTTTGTCAGTACAGGCCGGGCCATCTGTTTGAGGACGTCATTGCGGATCGATCCGCTCTGACGTTGCGCTATCAAGTCGAAGGTGGAAACTTCGAACATGCCGGTAACGGCAGCAGTAGGCTGAAGAACAGTCTGCTCAGACTCGGCATCCATCCTGAGGCGACAAGAAGGATTACTATCGCATCATACGAAGCTGAAATGAACGTTGTCGTTTTCACACAGGGGGGCGAACTGATTGCGACCATCGAGCCGGATCGAGTGACGGTAAACGCCGTGGACGAAGGCCCCGGAATTCCAGACGTCGATCTTGCCATGCAGCCCGGCTACTCAACAGCTCCCGATTGGGTTCGAGAACTAGGTTTCGGTGCGGGGATGGGTCTGCCCAACATCAAGAACAACACGGACGAACTGAAGATCAATTCGATTGTGGGCGAAGGAACGAACCTGCAGTTCACAGTAAATACGATACGAGCAGATGGGTAGCAGGCGGTAGCCAAGACGTTTTGGTCGTGGCACCGTCCCAACCGACAAACGACGCGCTTCAGCCCTCCAAACAGGCGGTCGACTTGAGTCAAAGATATGAACCTGAAAGAGATAACCCAGGCCCTGCAATTGTCCGTCAAGACGGGTGAAGATCTGCTCGACAGGGATGTAACGGGCGGATATGCAAGTGATATGTTGAGCGACGTTCTCGCACACGCCCGAAAAGGAAATATCTGGATCACGCTCCAGACTCACGCGAATATTGTGGCGGTTGCGAGCACAAGAGAACTCGCGGGCATCATTATCGTGAACGGCCGAACACCTGAAGCAGAAACGCTACGCAAGGCGGACCTTGAGAAGATACCCATCATGAGCAGCAGCCTCTCCACCTACAGCATTGTTGCCAGGTTGAGTGAGCTTGGGATCAAAGGGGATGAAAGAGTATAAAGTGGATCTCCACATTCACACATGCCTCTCTCCTTGTGCGGAATTGGAAATGGGTCCGTTGTCCATCGTGAGGGAGGCGAGGCGAAAAGGTCTTGACGTGATTGGCATCTGCGACCATAACTCAGCCGAGAATGTTCCGGCCGTCGCAAGGACGGCAGAGAAAGAGTGCATGTGTGTGATCGGGGGTATGGAAGTGGCGTCGAGGGAGGAAGTACACATCCTGGCGCTCTTTGATCGGAACGATGAGTTGCGTGCATTGCAGGATATCGTGCATGCACATCTTTGCGGCACGAACGATCAAAAGCTGTACGCCGAACAGGTGATCGTGAACGAAGAGGAAGAGGTGCTCGGTTTCAGCACGAAGCTTCTCATCGGGGCGACCGACATCACGATCGACAAGCTTGTTGAGCTGATCCATGAATTCGGCGGATTGGCCATTGCTGCGCATGTCGATCGACTAGCCTTCGGCATCATCGGCCAACTCGGATTTATTCCCGAGGGGCTTCCACTCGATGCGCTGGAGCTTGCGGATCCATGCAAACGGGACACGATTCCCGACACAGCCCGCTTCCCGTTCATCACGTCTTCGGACGCGCATACACTGCAAAACATCGGCAGACGATACACCACCTTTCTGATGGAGGATGTGAGCGTCGAGGAAATAAGGAAAAGTCTCTCAGGCAAAGGGGGAAGAGGTGTGCGAATGAGCCCCGACTCTTAGGTCGGGGAAAAGAGAATGGAAGATGTTTCCCTGCACATCCTTGATATCGCCGAGAATGCCATAAGGGCAAAGGCAAGAAACGTCGAGATTCGAGTAATTCAAAACGACAGAGAGGATACACTCATTCTGGAAATCACCGATGACGGTATGGGAATGAACGAGGAAGAGACAAAACGATCGGTTGATCCTTTCTTCACCACGAAAGCGGGTAAGAAAGTCGGACTCGGTCTCCCTTTTCTTGCCCAGTCGGCAGAAGAGGCGGAAGGAATGATGATCGTCGAAAGCGCCGTCGGCAGAGGAACGAAAGTGACGGCAGTGTTCAAGCTTCGCCACATCGACAGAAAACCGCTGGGCAATCTCGATGAAACCGTGCGCTGCTTGAAGGCGGCACATCCCGAAGTGGATTTCTTCTTTGAATGTCTGACGCCCGGTCAATGACTACGCTAACGATCAACGATCAGATCATAGAAATGCCGGAGGGAACGACCCTTCTTGCGGCGATCGAAAGGCTCGGCATGAGAGTTCCCACGCTCTGCCATCACAAGGCGCTCACGCCGTATGGGGCTTGCCGTCTCTGCGTTGTGGAAGTCCACACTCCCGGTCGAAAGCCGTCCGTACAGGCCTCCTGCTCTTATCCTGTTCTGGAAGGCATCAGCGTCTTCACCGAAACGGATCGACTCAAGCGAGCCAGGAAGATCACTGCGGAACTCCTTCTTGCGCGCTGTCCGGAGTCCGAAACGATCCGGAGGATCGCTTCCGAGCACGGCGTGACTGAGCCGCGCATCAAAAAGAAGTTCGATGATTGTGTCTACTGCGGGCTCTGTGTCCGAATGTGCGAGGAGCGAATGGGGCGGAGCGCCATTGGCTTCACCGGGCGAGGACCACGCAAGAAACTGGAGCCCCCTTTCGGCAAGCATAATGAACTTTGCTGGACCTGCGGCGCATGTGATTTCATCTGTCCGGTCGGCAAGAAGGTGCGAAGTCTCGCCTCTCCGTTTGCCCCGGTCCCTATCCAGAATTCATACAACTTAGGACTTAACTCGCGTCCCGCCGTTTCAATTCTCTACCCGCAGGCGATTCCGAACAAACCCTCCATCGACCAGACGGCTTGCATTCGTCTGAACTACGATGGTTGCGGAATCTGCGAAGAAGTCTGTCAGGCGAAGGCGATCGACTATGACCAGCAAGATCAGACGGTTGAATTGAACGTCGGTGCAGTTGTCCTCGCGCCGGGCTACGAAATCTTCGATCCGATCGTGAACAAGGACCTGGGGTACGGCCGCTACCCGAACGTCATCACGTCGCTCCACTTCGAGCGAATCCTTTCACCATCAGGTCCGTTCAATGGTCACGTCTTGCGTCCATCTGATCTGAAGAAGCCCCGACGCCTCGCGTTCATTCAGTGTGTGGGCTCTCGCGACCATGAACGCGATTATTGCTCTGCAGTCTGCTGCATGTATGCGACGAAAGAGGCAATCATCGCGAAGGAACATGCCGGCGCGGATCTGCAATGCGATATCTTCTTCATGGACATCCGTGCATTCAGCAAGGGCTTCGAATCATATTTCGAATCGGCAAAGACGAAGGGGGTGCAGTACATCAGGTGCCGCGTGCCGGCTGTGGAAGAAGTGCCGGAGACGAAGAATCTCGTTATCAGGTATCTCACGGAAGAAGACCGGAAAGTCTCGCAGGAGTATGATCTCGTCGTTCTCTCCGTGGGCATGCAGCCACCGAAGGGTGTTCGGAGGATGGCCGAGACGTTCGGTGTGAAGTTGAACAAATTCGGTTTTTGCGAAACGTCCGCGTTTACTCCGGTTGAAGCGGGACGCGATGGAGTCTATGTTGCGGGACCCTTCACCGAGCCAAAGGATATTCCCGAAACCGTCGCACAAGCTTCCGCAGCCGCAGCGAAAGTGATGGAACTTCTCGGCGAGGCGCGAGGGAGCCTCATCTCGCCAACCGTCTANNTTCGTCTGCCATTGCGGAACAAACATCGCCGGCGTCGTTAATGTCCCATCGGTTGTGGACTACGCAGCGACTCTGCCGAATGTCGTCTATGCCGAGAACAATCTCTACACCTGTTCCAATGATAGTCTCGAACGGATCAAACAACAGATCAAAGAGCACTCTCTCAATCGTGTTATCGTTGCCTCGTGCACGCCGCGAACGCACGAAGCGTTGTTCCGCAGCGCCGTGCGGACCGCTGGANNGGCGAACATCCGTGACCAATGCTCGTGGGTGCACATGCACGAGCCAGAGAAAGCAACCGCCAAATCAAAAGACCTTGTGCGAATGGCGGTAGCGAAGGTGAAGCTCAACGATCCGCTCTATCCGCGCCTACTCGATGTTTCGCATGACGCTCTGGTGATCGGCGGGGGTGTGGCGGGCATGTCGGCGGCGCTCTCGCTCGCAGATCAGGGATTCATCGTCCACCTTGTCGAAAAGGAAGCTGAACTTGGCGGCTATCTGAAGGAAGTGCACTACCTGCTCAACGGCGAAGATCCGCGGGAGGCGCTGCGAAGGCTGATTCCATCGGTAACGACCCACAGAAACGTCCGTGTCTATGCGAATTCCACTCTCACTGAAGTGAAAGGCTCGCTCGGGAATTTCGATTCGAAGATTGCCGTGGCGGGGAATGGAACTATGGTCGAAGTCCGGCACGGCGTTGTCATTGTTGCAACCGGAGCGCAGACGTACAAGCCTGTTGAATATCTCTACGGAGAAGACCATCGCGTGCTCCTGCATCGAGAATTGGAGCAACAGCTTGCCGCTAACCGGTTTGCGCCGAAGAATTCGGAATTGAAGGCGAAATCCGTGGCGTTCATTCAGTGCGTCGGCTCACGCACACCGGAACGTCCGTACTGCAGCCGCACCTGCTGCTCGGAGACAATCAAGTTGGCACTTCGGATCAAAGAATCTCAACCTGACACGCATGTGTACGTGCTCTACCGGGAATTGCGGGCGTATGGATTCCGCGAGGCGTACTACACAAAAGCGCGGCAGCTCGGCGTTGCGTTCATTCGCTTTGCCGACGAGAAGCCGCCAACGGTTGTCGGACAAAATGGCAAGCTCCTCCTCTCAGTTCGGGATGAAACCCTCGGCGAGTCTCTTCAACTCTTGGTTGATAACATTGTTTTGGCAGCGGCAACGGTTCCAAGCGAAGGCAATAAGGAACTCGCACAATTGCTGAAGGTCCCGCTGGGTGAAGACAAGTTTTTCCTTGAAGCGCACCGCAAGTTGCGGCCTATTGATTTTGCCACGGACGGCATCTTCCTGTGTGGTAATGCCCATTCGCCGCTGGACGTCGAAGAGGTTATCTCCCAGGCCCTCGGCGCGGCTGCGCGCCAAGCCACGATTCTCTCAAAAGACCAAATCGAGCTCGAGCCGACGATCTCCAACGTCGTAACGGACAACTGCGACGGCTGCGCGTACTGTGTCGACCCGTGTCCCTTTAAGGCCATCACGCTCGTCGAGTACGAAGTTGGTGGTGTCATCAAAAAGCGGGTTGAAGTGAACCAGGCGATCTGTAAAGGATGTGGCACGTGTATGGCAACTTGTCCGAAGAAAGCGATCTTCGTCTGGCATTTCAGGCCGGAGCAATTGCAGGCGGAAGTGAAGGCGGCGCTGGGAATTCCACAATGAACTCTCTCTATGGGGTGATGACGAAGGAGATTCTTGAATCAAGGACGATCCGGGAATGAATGACGTACTTCTTCCGGTGGTGGCGGGATTCGCGCTGGGCTCGCTGCATGCGTTCGATGCCGACCACGTTGCGGCGGTCAGCGTATTCGTCAGCCGAAATCCGCAGCCCAGACGNNCCCAGACGAGCCGTGATGTTTGGCGTCCGTTGGGCGTTGGGTCATACGGCAACGCTCTTCATCTTCGGGCTCGCAGCGATGAGTCTGAAATTTGTCGTCACCCCGTTCATGGAAACGGTGGCGGAAGTCGGAGTCGGATTCATGCTGATTGCTCTTGGAGCGTGGGGAATGCACCGTCTGGTTCATCGAGAACGAATCCACATCCATCGACATGTGCACGAGGGTGTGGAGCACGTTCATCTCCATTCACACACCGAGAGAGCCGATCACCAACACGAGCACTCCATGTTTCTCGTCGGAGCCGCACATGGACTTGCGGGGACAGCGTCTGTGCTTGTCGTTATCCCGATCGCTATTATCAGCTCGGCGTTGACCGCATCGCTCTATATTCTGCTGTTTGGAATAGGAACGATGATAGCAATGGCGTCATTCGCCTATCTGTTGGGGAACATCGTCATGGCGGTGAAGAGAAGAAATATGCTGGTCTGGTTTCAAGCTGTCACCAGTCTGACGAGCATTGTCGTTGGGAGTTTGTGGATTCTTGAGCGGGTGATCTGAAAGGGAACTAAAATGAGCGACGACAATCATCAGTTCGAGCCGTTGATCATCAATTTCTGCTGCTACTGGTGCTCCTATACGGGGGCTGATTTGGCGGGAACATCTCGCATTCAGTATCCAACGAATGTTCGCATCATTCGTGTGCAATGCACGGGCATGATCCACCCCAACCTCATCATTGAGGCATTGACGAGCGGTGCTGATGGAGTACTCGTGTGCGGCTGTCATCCGGGCGATTGCCACTATCTCGAAGGCAATCTCCGCGCAAAGGCACGGGCTGAGGCAATAGAATTGATGCTGCAGGATTTTGCCATCGAACCGGAGCGATTCCGCCTGGAGTGGGTCTCGGCATCCGAAGCTCTCCGCTACGCTCAGGTTGTAACAGAAATGGTGAAACAGGTACGAAAAGTCGGACCAAGTCCATATCGAGTCACAGTCTAATGCCCACACCCCCGCCCTCGTCTGAGTC
>DMMN01000032.1:0-482 GCA_003453835.1 Bacteroidota bacterium
CTGGACCGTCAGGACCGAGGCCATGACGAGAAAGGCTGCATGGGGGCCGAGGAGGATGGCGAGGATCATCCCACCGCCCAAATGTCCGCTCGATCCCGTCCCGGGGATCGTGAAATTGATCATCTGCGCCGCGAAAATGAAGGCGCCGAGAACTCCCATCAGGGGGATCATCCTATCATCGATCTGTGCTTTCAGTTTCTTCGAGGCATATCCGCCTACCGCGACCGTTCCGGCCCACAATGTCGTCCCCACGGCGGGGGAGAGTAAAGCATCTGCCATGTGCATGGTCGTCTCACTTCCTCAAATACCCGGGAAAATAAAAAGTCATCTGCCGTTTTCCCGACGGGTGGTTACCTGTTTATCTGGCAGGGATCCATTCTGGAACAGGACCCATGTTATGAATACTTAATTCGTAACACGTCTGGACAAAAAAATAATACTGCTACTCGATCTCCCGCCCCGTACTGGACATGCTCAGGGTC
>DMMN01000032.1:517-6871 GCA_003453835.1 Bacteroidota bacterium
GGCGCCGGCCACATCGCTCCCCCCCTGCCATTCTTTCTGGACAAGCTCCCGGCGGATCAGGTCCCGCAGGGCCTCCGAGCGGTTGGTGTACTGTTTTTCCCGGATCAGGACATCAAACCTGTCCAGGAGGGCTTTTTCCAGGGAAACACCGAAGCGAACCAGTTCCGACATCTTTAGCTCACCGTATTACGTTTCTCTGCTTTGTAGCACATCGGCGGGATCTGTCAAGGACTTTTTTTACGGGTGATCGATGCCCTCACCGGCGATGCCGGTACGGATATTTTCTTCCTCGCTAATCTGTTCCAAGTGAAGATTGCGGAACTCAAGGAAGAAAACCCTGAGTCCACTCGATTGGGCTGCCTCATTCTCGGCGTATAGGGCGTCACCGGACCAAACCCGCATCCCGAAAGCTGTAATGGCCCCTCCGCGTCACGATCAGGTTGTCCAAAACGCGAATTCCGAGAATCTTAGCGGCTTCGGTTAATTGCTCATGTATGCGATGATCGGCTTCGCTCGGCTGAAGGTCGCCGGAGGGGTGGTTGTGCACAAAGATAACAGCAGCTGCGCGGTCGGCGATGACGTCGGCGAACACCTCGCGCGGGTGAATCGGGCTCTGGTCGAGCAGGCCGATCGTGACTACGCGTTTTTCTATAACCTCGTTCGCGCCGTTGAGGGAAATGCAGATGAAGTACTCCTGCTGCTTTCCGGCAATGTCGGCCACCAGCGGCAAGACATCCTGCGCCACCGTGATTTTGACTGTGTCTTTCAGCAGGTGACGCCGGGCAAGTTCAAAGGCCGAAATGATTTGTCCCGCCTTGGCAAGACCCATGCCGGGGACGGTCTGCAAATGATCGAGCGTCAATCCGGCCTTGTATTCGCGGATGAGCGAAACAACCTGCCGGGCGATCGTGCGCACATCAACTCCCGCCGTGCCCATACCGAGAATCGCAGTCACCAGTTCCACGTCGGTCAGGGCGGAAGCACCCTTCTCCCGCAGCTTTTCGCGCGGGCGGCTGTGTTCCGGCATGTCCTTGATGGTCTTCATGTTTGGTCGGCCTTATCTCTATCCGGACACAATGTCCGGATTCCAGTCCGGGCATCCCTGTCTGGTGCGCCAAAACGGTGGCGCCCGGACATCTCAGCAAGACCCTTGGCGCAATAGCCCTTTTCCCGATGGTAATGATGTGTCATCCTGCCATAATAGCGCGTTTTTTGGCGCGATTCTTATTCCTGAACAAAAAAGCGACCAAAATCGCGACACTTTGTCGCGAAAAGTGTCGCGATTCACCTTAATAATCCAACCATAGCGCTTAATCGCGACATCTCGACGCGAGAGATGTCGCGATTCCAAGCTTTTCGTTCCAGCCAACACTTCATAGCAACAGCACAAGCAAGCCATTTTTGCCGTCATGAACGAACTACCTCATATCTGGCGGTCCGTCCAGAGCCGACAGACCGTACTAATCCCAGTTCCGCAAATCGTTTCAACTGACGCTGTGCCTTGCGTTTATCAGCCTCCATATGGGATTCGTATTCCGCTCGAGTAAAGGTCGTCTTTGTAGACAAGAATTCCCAACCTTTCCTCTCGTCCGCATTCAGCTTATCGAGAATGTCAACGGTCAGTTCACGCGTCGCGCTTTCTGCCGAGCGATACAGCTTTAAAACAAGATAAGGCGCGTCCCATGAATACCTCGGCAATGGCAACCCGAGTTCCTTTGCCCGGTCCCGCAGCGACCCGATGCCCAGGCCCTGCTCTTCCGCCATTCCCATTCGCGCGAAGACAAAATGCAATCCAGGATTCCGGCTCAACATCGGTGCGGTAAAGGACTGTAGCTGCTCAAGGGTGATCGGAGGAGGAGGTTCGCCGGGACTTCTCACCGTGACCATGTCTTCGGTCACCACGACCTGGCACTTGCCCCCTTCAATGTCGTAATCGCGATGAATGAGCGCGTTAACCACAGCTTCGCGAAGCATCTCGAAGGGCAAGGCCGGCTGTTCTTCACGCCGCATCTTGCTCCGGTCAAGAACATTGGGAAGCTTGTCTCGGAGCCATTTCTCCAACAGATCGGGAATCATGACTGCTGGCTCATCAAACTCCTTACGCTCCTGCTCTCCGTTGGGATAGTGGATGGCCGCGAGAAGTCCTGCCTGGCGCATTGCTCTACGGGGTTCCTTGCCGAATAGTAGGATACCAAAACCCGTGGGGAGCAGACGGCCTTTCTCTTCTTTCAACAGGCCCTGTTGCAGGAGACGCCGGTTGAACTCGTCGGAACCAACGACTTCCGCGATCTTGGCGCGTTCTCGATAGAGCGCCAAAGCCTCGTCTGAGAAGTCCGCCAGCACAGCCGCAGGAAGCTTGTTTTCGAGAGGAGAAAGCACGATCTCACCCGGCTTCTTTTTCTCGACGGTAGCGCGCTCCAGTGCTTGCGCCAGGAAATCCTTGTTTTCCTTTTCAATGACCTCCTGCAGGTCGCGGTCGAACATGTGCACCTTGATGCCATTGTTCTTCAGATGTTCGATCCCCTTCCGGGCGACCTTGGGATCAGGGTCCTGGATGCCGATCCAAACTTCCTTGATTCGGGCAAGACGAATTCGCTCCGCGCAGTCCACTTTCGGATCGCGACGCGCGCCGGGAGCGCAGGGCTCCAGGGTGGCGAACAAGGTAGATCCATCCAGTTTGTTGCCCCGGTTCTTCCGTTCCAGCAATGTGAACTCGGCGTGATCCCCATGCCGCAACTCGCCCCGGTAGGCGGTTTCGATCTTACCGTCCGGCTTCACCAGCACCGCCCCCACCTTCGGGCTCGCCTTGTCATCCTTTCGCGGCTCGGGAACAGACTGCCGCATGACCTCAATGGCCAGTTCCATGAGCTCGCGGGGAGTGAGTTTCTTTTTCATGGTCAAATCTTTTCAAGCAAACCAAGGGCTTCGCGTATCAGCGGGATAAGTTCGTCCCGAGTCAGCTTCTTTGATGGGGCGTCAACTATCTCGCCGTGATGTGGGCCGTTTGTCAGATTGCAGAGGTCAAAGAGCCTGGATTTCAGGGCGGCATCGAGCAGGGCCGCGCCGAAAAGCGTTTCGAGTAGTTTCGCAAAGCCTTTCTTTGCCCTGATATCCAGCGCGAGGACACGGTAGTACTTGGTTTTCAGGACGATTTCGAAAACCCTGCGAATATCGCCCTGCATGGTTTCGGGGGACGGGCCGAAGTCCTCAACGACATAGCGCTCCATGCCCTCAACTATGCGGGCGTGATCGCTCTTGCGGTCCTGCTCCACATCAAACGGTTCGAGCCGACTGCCATTTGCCTTGTCAGACCGGACTTGCAGGACCTTGTTGTCCGGTATCTTGTCAAAGAGCATCCCGAGAAAGTCCTTTTTGTGCGTGCAAACGCAAAGCTGGTTCAGCTTCGGGGTTAATTCGAGTAGCAGACGGGCTGTCGCCTCTCGCCGCGTGTCGTCCAGGCTCGACAGAGGATCGTCAAATATGATGATTTGCTTGTCCAGCTCCGGCGTCCTTTCGAGTGCTGCGATGAAGAATGCAAAAGCCAACGTGCTCTTGTCGCCCTCGCTGAGCGTATTCTTGAAGCAGGGCGCATCATCCTGGCGTACAGAAATTGGGACTTTCTTCTCCAGAATGAGGAAGCCGAAATCGCTATAGCACTCGTTCGCTCGTTCATCTGTCTTGCCGGTCAGGTCAGTAACCGCGAAGTCGGCTCCCAGGGACAGAAGAAGCTCGTTGATGCGCGTCTGGTACGTCTCGAAGATCGTCTTGGTGTATGCGGCAAGTTCAGCCTGCTTAGCGTTCTTCTTGGTCAGCAGGTCGTTGGCTTCCTTCTTCACCGTCGGGTAGTCGGCAGCCCATTTCTTCCATTCTGGCGCGAAACGCTTCTTGATCTCTTCTTGCTTCGCTATTGCGGCCCGGATTGAGGCAACATCCGACTTCGGGAGATTCGCGACGTATTGATTCGCCTTCTCGGTGAATGCCGCGACTGCCGCATTGTATGCTGCCACAGCAGTTTTCAGCGCGGCGAGTTCCTCGGCGAGGGTGTCGAAATACGNNGCGGCGAGTTCCGCGGCGAGGGTGTCGAAATGCGGCAGGTCTGCATCGGCGTTCGGATCCTTCTGCTTCTTCTCCAGTTCACCTTGCACCAGGGCTTTCAACCCGGAGAGCTTTGGCCGGAACGTCTCCACAGAACCGGCAATATCGGGCAGTGCTTCCGCGCCGAGGTGCGGCTCCCATTGCTTCAATTTGGTGAGGTTGGCGTTGTGGGCAGAAACAAGTGCGGTGAGGTCGTTGTCGAGGTTCCACTTCGCTAGCGTCCCGGCCTGTAAGGCAAGATTCTGTTGGTACTTCCGAAAGGCATCGTCGAANNGGGCAATCGGCCTGCGCAAGATCGAGACCTTGACGGATAAACTCCTTTGCCAGTGCCTTGTTCTTGAAGTTGCGGTTAATGTGGGTTAGCACGCGCTTCTCAGCGGCCTCGTGCGCGGCGGCAAGTTTCTGTGCGACCAATGATTTCAGTGCCAAAAGGTCGTATGTCGGCGCGGATATGCCCTGTGGGAAGCCCAGCCCGCGCACTTGCCCCTCGGACTCCTTGGACTTCAGGTCCTGTTCGAGTTTCTGGATGCGAGGGCCGACGGCCGCTTCCTCGGCGGCGGGAACGGTCAGAAACGCATCGAGCGACAGGGTGAAACCCGCACCGATGAACCGTTTGACAAGGTCAGATACATCTTGACTCTTGCTCTTCTCCTTCGTCTTCAGGCTCGCAAGTTCTTCGGCCAGTTTGATCCCCTGAGCACCGATGATGATTTTGTGAATATTTTTCCGGTGTTCATGCTCAATTTCATGGGTAAGAATGTTCGCATGGATGAAGGGCGCGTCAAAAATCTGAATGTTTGGAAACGGCCTATCCCATGTCGTGCCATCGANNAAACATGGTTGGCCCCGTCAACGACGATCACTGCTTCCGGCGCGGCAACAGTGCCGAGGGTTTTGCGGCCTCGTATTAACTTCGGATCGTTTTCACGAAGGGATCGGAGGACATTGACGAGCGTTGACTTTCCGTAAGCGTTTGGGGCGAAAAGGAATGTGTTCTTGTGCCAGTCCAACCCGTCGCCCTTAGTGGCGTAGTCGTAGAACTTCCCCACGTTCTTGATGCGTTTACACTTTGTAATCATTCCTCTCCCCAAATCTCCGCCAGTTTGGCCTGCATCTTCTGCTTGAACACCTCGATCAGCTTCCTGTTCGGCTCCACCAGCTTCCGCTCTGCCTCCAACTCCGCCACAATTCGGTGCTGAATTTCCAGGGGCGGGAGGGGAATGTCGAGCTCCATCAGTTGAGACTTTGTGACACCTTGAATCGTCGACCCCCTGCTTGTTATCTTGAACTGGATGACCAACTCTGACAGGATGTATCCCAAGTATGTATGATCAACGATGTTCCTGTTTATTAACAGTCCTTGAGAGTCTTGACTGATACAGAGATCAATACTGTTTATGAGTAACTTCCCTAATCCGACTCTGGTTACGACAATCACATTGTTTGCTGGGATCAGATTTGTAGCAGACGCTTTAATCGCTTCCTCAGTGATAAACTTCCTCGGTTTGACTTCCTTTAGACTAATGACATCTGCGCTTGTTATCCATGGTATAATACCTTTCCAATACTTTGCGATCAGAGTGGAAGGGGTGCCTCCACTCAATATGCTTGTGCAAACCTCCCCCAGTTTCACCCTCGGCCACTTGGGATCAATCTTGATGGTGGGTTTGTAGTTGGCGAGGACCTGGTGGGCGCCTTCGATAACCTTCCGGTAGCCGTCCAACTCCGCNNCCTCCAGCGGCGGCAGGGGGATTTCGATAGCCTCGATTTCTTTCCGATTTATCGAGGCGAAAGCCGCGCCTTGAGAACCCGTTATTGATTCCTCCATGCCGCGCAAAATAAAGAACAGAAATCGCCCATCGATCTTTGAATCAACGGATCGTATGGCTGCCAAACCGCGCCCTATGCAGATCTCCTGCATCACAAGATTAACCGGTCCAACCGGTGCACGAACGGACATTACAATATCATGCGGTTCTGCAATGCGTGCCGGTGCAGTTGTCCAACTCTTTGCTTGTCCAAGGACACAGTCTGTGAACTCTGTCTTACCCTGATGAAAAGGTACGCCCTCACCACGATCGTTGTAAGTTGACCCATCGGGAGATTGACCACTAATTACTTTGCACACCTCCCCCAACTTCACCATCGGCCACTTGCTTTGGACGGCGGCGGCCTTGCGGTAACGGTCGCTGGAGAAACTGATCTCGCCGGATTCCAGCAGCCGTTTGCGGCTGACGGTCAGAGCCAATTTGCTTTCTT
>DMMN01000096.1:0-192 GCA_003453835.1 Bacteroidota bacterium
ACCGCTGAAGTTGAACCGGGCCACATATGCACGCGAATTGACTTCGCGATTCCCGAGTCGAAGCAGTTCCTCTCCACCCGAAATCTCCTGCCAGATCGTTTTGTTCGGGTCGAGCGGCCGGTTCTGATCGACGTAGGCCAACTTCACCGTATCGCCGACATTGATCGAACCCGAATCGGGCTTTTCCTGTCC
>DMMN01000096.1:199-9604 GCA_003453835.1 Bacteroidota bacterium
GATTTCCATCTCCTCGTCCCGTTTATCTCCCTGGTCTTCCAGCATCCTTTCGTAGGCTGCGATACGCGCCTTGCTCTTGGCGTGACGCCCTTTGGGATTGAGCCGTACCCATTCCAATTCTCGGGCGAGAACCCGCTGCCGTTTGCTTTCCTGCTTTTCTTCGACTTCGAGTCGGGCTTTCTTCTGCTCAAGCCATGACGAGTAATTCCCCTGGAACGGGATCCCCTCCCCGCGATCGAGCTCNNAGCGGTCGTGCGTTACGGCGATGACGGTTCCTTTGTACTGGCCAAGATGATGTTCAAGCCACGCCACCGATTCTGCGTCCAGATGGTTTGTCGGTTCATCCAACAGGAGAACATCCGGTTCCTTCAAGAGGAGCCGGCACAGCGCGACGCGCCGCCGTTCTCCGCCGGAGAGGACGTTGACCGGAGTGTCACCGGGGGGGCATCGAAGCGCATCCATCGCCATCTCGAGCTTGCTCTCAAGATCCCATGCGTTGATATGGTCGATCCGTTCCTGGAGCTTCGCTTGCTTTTCGAGGAGTTTGTCGAAATCCGCGTCCGGCTCGCCCAGTGCGGCGTTGACGGCTTCATAGTCTTTCAGAAGAGATACTGTTTCGGCGGCTCCCTCCTCCACGATCTCCATGACGGTCTTGGACGGATCGAGTTCCGGCTCCTGGGGCAGATAGTCGAACGTGATTCCTTTCTGGGCGGTTACCTGACCCAGATAATCTTTGTCCACGCCGGCGATGATGCGCAACAGCGTGCTTTTGCCGGCACCGTTGAGTCCGAGAACTCCGATCTTTGCTCCGTAATAGAAAGACAGGTAGATGTCTTTGAGCACTTGCTTGTTCGGCTTGTGGACCTTGCCGACGCCGATCATCGAGAAGATTATCTTATTGTCGCTCATGGAATGACTCACGCTCCAACCATCGTTTCTGATATGCGGCGATCGGACGGACAACGCATAGCCTTCGCGTTGTTGGCTTTGATCGCCTCAGGTTTTTGTGCCAGCCAAGATAGTCAATTTATTGCCATTGGCAAAGACACTAGACAAGATGACGACCGCAACAGCGGCTCACCATCTGCCTCCTCCTTCATCCATAGGACAGGGGCAGCATGCAGCGCGTCCTAGGATTCTAAAACCTGTAAGATCCATGTTCCATTTTGATGCTTTTTGTGTTTTCTTTAAAGTAGAACGAACGGAGCGATCTCACTAAAGATCAGATCGAGATATTAAGGGCAATTGCCGCGAAGGAGTTGCGATGAAAAAGGAAACATGTGATGAACTGCTGACGAGTATTGAACAAGGCGGCACCATACTGCGAGGCAAGAAGCCGCCGAGCAGATCTTTCCGCATTGATGACCCAAACGTTTCGGAAATTCGCCGACACCTGGGGCTCACTCAGCAGAAGTTTGCCGAGCTCCTCGGAATCAGTCCGGCAACACTCCGGAACTGGGAGCAGGGCAGGCGAAAGCCTGAAGGCGCCGCTCGTGTGCTTCTTTGTGTCGCCGCGAAATATCCAAAAGCTGTCTTGGATACTGTTCGCGCATAGACTTCTTGGCGCATTGATTCCTGACCGCTCACAAACTTCAGTGGGAATGGTGCATCATTGTGCATCACCGACTTTTTGTTTTGGTCCTGAAGTCCGTTGACATCGGGACTCAACCGGAGGCCACCCAGAATGAGCGGGAATTCATCCGAAACGTTTGGTCCGAACGCGATCCCGGATTAGTTGGTTCTGCCGAATCTGAAGTACAGACTCGGCACC
Organism: Bacteroidota bacterium; assembly: GCA_003453835.1. Taxonomy (GTDB): domain Bacteria; phylum Bacteroidota; class Ignavibacteria; order UBA10030; family UBA10030; genus UBA10030. Next base: position 1,971 of record DMMN01000096.1, read on the forward strand.
ACGATCATATTCAATGCGGTAGAGGTCAACAAGCCGCCGAGAATGACAACTGCCATCGGCGCTTCGATCTCTTTTCCCGGCTCGCCGCCGCCAAGCGCGAGAGGAACGAGCGCGAGTCCGGCGGTTAAGGCCGTCATGAATATTGGACTCAGTCGCTCCAGCGAACCCCGAACTATTGCCTCCGTAAACTCCATCCCCTCGTCCAACAAGTGCTTGTAGTGCGAGATCATAAGTATTCCATTCCGCGTGGCGATCCCAAACAACGTGATGAAACCGACAAGCGACGCCACACTGATGATACCGTCCGTCAGAAAGACCGACCACACGCCCCCAATGAGTGCAAGCGGGAGGTTGATCAGGATGAAAAGTGCCGGTTGGATCGCCCCAAACTGAAAATAGAGAATCAAGAAGATGATGGATAAGGACACCAGGCTCATCAGAGCAATAATCCTTGTCGCTTCCTGCTCGCTTTCAAACTGGCCTCCAAACTCCACATAGTAGCCTTGCGCAAACTTGATATTCTTTTCGATGTTGCCTTTCATTTCATCGACGACGCTCCGCAGATCTCTCCCCGAGACATTCGCCTGAACAACAATCTTCCGTTGAACGTTTTCACGGCTGATCCTATTGGGACCCTTTTCGTTGACAACCTCCGCAAGCTGAGCCAACGGGACCTTTGCACCGGACGGCGTATCGAAGAGAGCCTTCCGTATCTTGTAAATGTCCCCCCTGTTGGCCTCGTTGAAGCGCACGATGAGGTCAAACGTGTTCTGCCCTTCACGGATTTCTGTTGCCGCTTCCCCGTTGAATGCAATGTCAATGGCTTCAGCCAACTCGCCGACGGTAATTCCGTAGCGAGCCATCGCCACGCGATCGAATTTTATCTTTGTCTGCGGCACCTCGATTTCTTCATCTACCGAGACGTCCACAGCGCCCTCGACCTTTTGCATTTCCGCTTTTGCCAGACGAGAATACATCCGCAACTGCTGCAAATCGGACCCGAATATCTTGACGGCGATATTCGCACGAGTCCCGGAAAGCATGTGATCGATCCGGTGACCGATCGGCTGACCGATGGTGACGTTCGTTCCCGGTAAAGCAGAAAGCGCTTTTCTCAACCGGGCGATGAAATCTTCCTTGGGGGTACTCCCGAGCTCGAATCGAACGTCGAGTTCGGCCCCATTAACGCCCTGGGCATGTTCATCCAATTCAGCTCTTCCGGTGCGACGGGCAGTTGATTTCACCTCCGGATGAGAAAGGATGATTTCCTCTGCCAGATTTCCAATTTTGTTCGACTCCTCGAGCGATGTGCCCGGAAGAGTCACGAGACTCAGTGTCAACGATCCCTCATTGAACTCCGGCAGGAATGATCTGCCCAAGAACGGGATGACGGCTACGGTGAGCAGGAGCACGAGCAACGAAGAAAGCAACACGGCGTTGGAGTGGTGGAGAATGAGGTCCAATGTTCGCTTGTAGAGTTTCTTGAGATGTTCAACCAACCAGGGGTCTCCCTGCTTCTTCATGAAGCTTGCGTTCGGCAACAAGTAATACGAAAGCACGGGGGTAACGGTTAACGCAACCAGAAGGGATGCAAGGATGGATGTCACGTACGCGTACCCCATAGGTCGGAGCAGCCTTCCTTCCACTCCGCTCAACAGGAACAACGGCAGGAAGACAATGATGATGATGAGCGTGGCGTTCACCATCGGAGCGCGTATTTCCTTCGACGCCTCATAGATGGTCGTGAGGGAATCTCTTTTTTCGTGCTCGCTCCGGAGATTATTCTCCTTCAGTCTTCGGAAAACATTTTCGACATAGATGATCGCATCATCGACGAGCGCCCCGATGGCGATAGCAATCCCCCCGAGCGTCATGGTATTGATCATGATGCCGAACCAGTCAAAAACGATGATCGTGATAATGATCGAAAGCGGAATGGCGAGCACGGAAATGAATGTGGTCCTGAAATTCCATAAGAACAAGAAGATCACGGCGACAACAAGGAGAGCCCCATCGCGAAGTGCGGAGAGAACGTTGTTGATGGAGACGGTGATAAAATCCGACTGCTTGAAAATATTCGAGTCAATGATCACTCCCGGGGGCAGAGTCTTCTGAATTTGGGCAAGAGACGCTTCAATGCGTCGCGTCAGCTCGAGGGTGTTCGTGAGGGGCTGCTTCTGAACGGTAAGGATGACTGCCGGTTTTGCGTTCGCGGAACCGTCCCCGATCTTGATCGACGGTCCAATCGATACCTCGGCAAGATCTTTCATCAGAATCGGAACGCGGCCGCGGACCGCGACCACACTGTTCTCGATATCGTCGAGTCTCCGGACGCGACCAATTCCCCTGATCAAGTATTCGCTTCCGGAATCCATGTAGGCACCGCCCGAGGAATTCTCATTTGATTCTTCCGCAGCTTTCATCACTTCGCTCAGCGAGATATTGTACGAGGAGAGTTTTTCCGGCGAGATCAGGATCTGATACTGTTTTACCGCCCCGCCAATGGGAATGACCTGGGAAACACCGCTGATCGAGAGCAGGCGCCTCCGGAGATCGAAATCGGCGATCGTCCGCAGATCCATCTCGTTCAGGTGGCGCGGATTGTTTTGCTCATCGATGCTGAGGCTGATCAGCATTATCTCTCCCATGATCGAAGAGATCGGAGCAAGCGCGGGATTGTCGACGCCCTTTGGAAGAGCGGCTGCCACGGTTTGGATTTTCTCGTTCACGATTTGCCGAGCGAGAAATATGTCTGTTCCCCAGTCGAACTCGACCCAAACGATTGATATTCCGGCAGCGCTGGAAGACCGGACGCGCCTCACGTCGGTCGCCCCGTTGACGGCAGATTCAACCGGAAACGTCACCAGCGTCTCTACCTCCTCCGATGCCATTCCATGCGCCTCCGTGATGATCGTGACGGTTGGCGCCGTGAGATCAGGGAAGACGTCAACCGGCATATCCGTGGCGATAATCGTACCCGCAATAAGGAGCATGAAGGCGGAAATGAGGACAAACAGCCTTTTCTGCAATGAAAACTGGATGAGCTTGTCGAACATTGGGACCTCGGGGCTTTCTTAGTGGACGTGACCTTGACCGATCGCCGATTCGGGTGAGAGAGCCGCCAGCCGCACTTGATAGGCTCCTTTTGTAACGACACGTTCTCCTACTTTCAAGCCGTCAAGAACTTGGAGAAATCCACCGTCGGAAATCCCGGTCTTGAGGATTCTCTTCTCAAACCTCTCTCCTTCTATTTGGACATAAGCGGTCTGCATCGCGTCTTCATCGACAACAGCACTTTCTGGAATCGAAAGCGACTCCTGCCGGGTACCCGTTTTGATGGACACTTCGGCATACATCCCAACTTTAATCTTGTTTTGAGGGTTGTCGAACTCAAAGTACACGGGAACAGATCTGCTCTCCCCGTCCAAGCTCGATCCAACGGAGATTTTTCTTCCGTTGAGACTGCTAACGCGAAGTTCCTTCTCATACCCTTCAATCCGAAATGCAGCATCGGTAGAATTGTTCGCGTCTTCGAATTTGCCCGCCGAAACGTTTGCCCGGAGAATCAATCTCCTTGGATTGATGATCGTCATGAGTTCTTGTCCGCCGTCGATGTGACTCCCCATGCTGACGGAAAGAGACTCGACAAAACCGTCAATCGGCGAGACGATTGAGTACCCGGTCTCAGTGAATCGGATCTGGTCGATGAGAGAGCCATAACTTGCTTGTTTCGATTCGAAGTCAGACTTCGCTTCGTCAAATCGTTTTTCTGCCACCGCCTTCTTGTCGAATAATCTCTGCACTCTTTCGTATTCGGCTTTTGCAAGCAGGTACTCACTCTTGATCCTCCGTATGTTCCCGCCCGCGTCGGCTGAAGGTGAGATATTGAATAGCACTTCACCTTGTTTCACAAACGCGCCGAGTGCTGGAAACCTGCCATTGTTCTTCCGTAAGAGAAGTCCGGCCACCGGTGACACTATTTTGGAGCACAATTCCGCTTTGGCCATTATCTCTCCGGTCGCGGGGACGGAGGATTGCAGGGATCGCTTGAGCACGGGGGCGGTCGCAAAGTCGATTCTCCACTGCTGCTCTTTGAGGAACGGAATGAAGGGGGATGCGGACTCTTCATCTGCTGGAGGTACTTCGTTCTCCGAGGCGTACACGATAATATTGCCCACGATGATGCTATCGGACACCTGCGCACCGTTCAGAGTCATCGTCATCGAAAATCGCCCGGACGAGCCGAATGTGACCGATGGCGTAAAGATACCGGCCCTGGCCGGCTTGCTTTCGCCCACGCGAACGGTATGCCCAGAGTCACTCTTGAACTCGACTCTCAGCGTTCCTTGAGTTACCGCTTTGAAGTCCTTCAAATCGGTAAGGTGAATAAGGAATTTCGCTTCCTGGCCGACAACCAACGGTGGATATTCCATAAACAGCTCGGTTGACGTGCTGTAGTGTGTAACGGATTTGTTGCCTGGCTGAAGCTCCCGGTTGTTTGTGTTGCTGCCGGAGCAGCCGCAAAACAACAGCACAAGGAGAATCGTCATTGCTCTTAAGAACACGCTGATCATGGCCCTCACCCCTATTTGATTTCATTGTTCCAGGTATCGCCGGAGATTCTTGCTAACTCATTTATGCTTTGACGGTACTTTATCTCTACATCGTTGTGCAGTTTCATCCCTTCGGTGAATGCATTGAGACCATCGATGAACTCAACCAGAGAGAGCTCACCCAGCATGTAGGAATACACCGAAGTTGAAAGAATGGTGTGCAATTGGAGATCGTCTTGGTGGCCACGGAGACCCTCGTACTGCCGGTACCTTGCGGACGCATCTTGCACTTCCGTGGCAATCTGTTTCAGAAGGAATGCCTTTTGTCCCCCAAGAATGCTCAGTTGCGCTTCAGTGTGCTCGATGTCTGATTGGCTTCTTCTGAACAGGGGGATCTCAAGATTGAGCTGGACCACCGAACCGGAAAATTGATCCGACCGCTTTTTGTATCCGGCAGCCAGATGAATTTCGGGAATCCCTTTCAGCCTGCTATGAGAAAGAAAGGCTGATTCACTCTCGATGAGGCGCTCGATCGCCTTCAAGTCCTTCCTGTTTTGAAGTGCGAACTGAAACAACGCGTCGCCGGTTGGTGGATGCGCCTGGGGCGCCGGGAGAGGTGCCAGCCGAAGTTCTCTCTCGGGATCGTAGCCGATTGTCAACCGTAATCGATTGAGTTGGGTACTACGCTGAAGTTCAGCCTCGCTGACTTCAGCCCGAAGTTTGTTCACCTCGATGAGTATTCTCTGCAGCTCGTATTCGGAGATATCACCTTCCTGCATTCGCTGCCTGGCGTCGGAGGCGATCCCGTCGAGAGTGGAAAGGGCGCCGTCGAGCTGCGCGGCGAGCACGGTGAAATAATGCGATTTCAAATAAGCATCCTGAACTTGATACGTAACATCGCTTTTTGAATGGTCAGACAGGAGTCTTTGAGCCTCTAGATATTTCTGTTTGGAATCGATGTTGGCCCAACGATCCCACAGGAAATTCAATGGCAGAGAGCCGACTGCAATCCACTCACCGGCGGTCGCGGTGTTCAGCATCAATTCTTCACGCGAGTAGCCAAACACGGGGTTGGGGGGGCGCAACGATTGGTCAAGCTCGGCTTGCGATTTTCGTATGTCGGAATAACGCCTTTGGAGCTCGGTGTTCTTCTCCAACGCCTGCCGGATTGCTGCATCAAGTGAGATGGTGGTTTGTGCCTGCGCCGTAATAGCACGAAGCACAAATAGAACTAGAACGAGAGAGTATGGTCTCACGGTAGCTCCATAAGAATTTGGAAATGTCGAGTGGTCTTGAGACGACGAGGCGGTCAGACGAGCGGAGGTGAAACGTTGCTTGCGGAGAGGATGAATTCTCGCCCTCGGTGAGCCTTCAGACGATTGTCATCAACGTGTGCCTTCGCGTTGAAAGCATCGTGAAGCCCGACGTCGACGTGCGTCAACGTCAACACCGCGTCCGTGGGAGGGCCAGTGAACCGAGGAGGTACGCTTATGACTGCCACATCTAGCCCGGCTGAGAAGTCGTGGCGGATGTCATCCGCCACACTTTGAGGACTCTCGGCACCACGAGCGTGGTTTGCAATCTCACCCAGGACGTGAGAATGGAGTCCCGTTTCTTCGATGTGAAGATTCGCATCGGAATGATGATGGAAGAAGGGGGATAACAGATAAAGGCAGATATATGCCACGGCAATGACATGGTGGAGATACCGGCATATTTTTAAGAAGAGTCGCATGATTTCAGATTGTGAACTGACCAAAGATAGCTGATAAGGGCATAACAAGCAAGGAAACGGACGTGCGAGAAGACGTAGAATGAACAAAGGCCGTTTTGGATATCGTTCGCGCTTGATCTCGCTGAACCGGGATAGTTTCGGACAGGCCGCAACACGAACGGGAAAAGCCCGACCGAAGCCGGGCTCAATCTTGCTCTACTAGATTTTCAATTTCCTTTACCGCACGAAGCAGTACCACAGAGCGACGTGCAAGACGCCCATCCCTGCGCCTTTGATCGATTCCTGAACGTCTGAAAGCGAACCGACCTTCGTACTGTTGGCGTCGAGGATGTCCGTTCCGCGAACAGTGGCCATTTTCCTCTTGTCCATGTCAAAAAGCTCGTCACCGCGAATGACGGCCACCCTCTGATTGTTGCCATCGTAGATCGCCCGACCCCTCGCCGATGCTACTCTGCGATGGTGTCCGTCATAGAGGTCGCGACCGCGTATTTCAAATCTGCTCATGCTCTTCCTCTCTGTTGTCAGTCTTTGCTCTCTCAACATCCCCAAGGTTCAAGCCCGAAGTGAACTGGATTCCTGAGGAGTCGTTTCCCTGTTCGAGTCCATCCGGTAGTCAGTAGGTTGAATCGCTATCGGGCATTCGGGTATCTGGTCGAGAGGTTGAAACCCTTCCGCCCACCCCTGAATGACGCCACCGGACAGTTCTGTCGGCATTGCAGACATCCGCTCGTACGGAGAATCCTCCAGCGCTTGTTGCGTTCCTTGATGGGGTGTGCTTCCCCTCCTATGGAGCTTCTCCTGAAGATAGCTATTCCGCACGTGGAGGTATCTCCCTTCTATTATAGAGGATATCATGACGATCGTGATCTCGCTTCATTTCGTTGGCGAATGACAGTGCTTGTTCCCCGTCGATGAACCAGGCCGATGAGATCTGCTTTTTGAACCAGAGATGTTTCTTCGACCGCCTGACAATCCATACGGTAGGATTCGAGTCACGATGAATAAGCTCTATGAAGCACTCCGCAGCCTTCGAGATGACAATGGATTCTTTCATGTCTTGATCATGCGACACGCTTTGTGAACCACATAAACTCCACCCATCGCTTCACCGTCCACCAACCTGGTTTGACGCCGGAGTGCATGTGCTCAAGGAAGTGCCATGCTTGTTTCAAGCAATCAGTCTTGTTCCTCATAGTTGCGGCTGTTGACATTATGGGCATTGATAGGAATGAACCTCTTCTCATCGTAATCGGAGTCTGACACGCAAACGCCGCCGGGGGGCTTGGCGGAGTATTCTCGCCATGGCATAGCGCGAAGATCGTTGATTACTCAAGTTGACCGCCTCA
>DMMN01000355.1 GCA_003453835.1 Bacteroidota bacterium
CTGCGAAGCGGTCAACTTGAGTACATGAAATCGACTGCTCCTTTGAACGCGTCGAAAACACCCTTGCCATATCGCTTCTTCAATGTTTCCACCATCATGCTTCCAGGAATCGTGTCAAATACCTTCTTCTGATCTTCGCCTGCAATGTCGCAAACCCAATCTAGCAAAAAAAGTCTGGACAACAATGTGAACTCCCGACTTAGCGGCGCGATCCGTTGAACTCTCGATTCGATTTCGAGAATACTCAAGGGCGGTTCATCCGAGGTTGAAGAAGACGCGAAACCGCCTTTCCGTGGGTCAAGAATTTCTGCATTCTTGTGCAACTGACGGAACAATCACCGGCTCGGTACCTCCGTCAAAGCATGAGGAGACCTTAAAATGCCCGGAAGCCGGACTACCCCACCCTTCCAGAGAGAGTTGATGGTGGATTGAAAATAGGAATGTCAATCTTGTGTAGATTTTGCAGGCCAATTCTCATTCCAACTTGGGCATGTAGAGAATTAACTTGACTTTATAATATCACATTGATATCATTGCGATATCAAAAAACAGACTTTTACGAAAGGAGCTGCAAAATGAAGACAGTCGTCGAAAAAACAACACGAAAGATGAACGGTTATCCATCCCTCGTTTTCCTCTTCGCGTTGCTGGCGTTGAACGCATATCTCATCTACTACATGGCGATCAACAAGATGCCAGTGTACCTCTGGGTCGAGATTCCGCTTTTCATTCTCACTTTTATCTTTTTCTTTGGGTTCTTCATCGTGCAGCCGAATGAGGCCCGTGTGCTTGTCCTTTTTGGTCGGTACATTGGCTCCATTTGCGATTCCGGTTTATGGTGGGCGAATCCTTTTGCGATCAAGAAACACGTTTCGCTTCGGATCCGAAATTTCAATAGCGAGAAGATCAAGGTAAACGATCTTCACGGCAACCCGATCGAGATTGCCGCGGTGGTTGTGTGGCGTGTTATCGACTCGGCGCGAGCATTGTTTGACGTGCAGAACTTCGAGGACTTCGTGGCGATTCAGAGCGAGACGGCCATTCGTACGCTTGCATCCGAATACCCCTACGATGCACAAGACGAAGATCGATCTTCCCTGCGAGGCAATCCACAGGAGATCGCCGAGAGGATGAAGCAAGAACTGCAGAACAGGCTGGAGGTGGCCGGCGTCGAAGTAACCGAATCGCGCATTACGCATCTGGCCTACTCTCCGGAGATTGCGCAGGCCATGCTCAGACGACAAGCGGCGCAAGCAATCATTGCTGCCCGAAAGAAGATCGTCGAAGGGGCCGTCGGCATGGTGGATGACGCGCTTCGGATGTTAAGCGAGCACAAGATCGTCGAACTCGACGAGGAGAAGAAGGCGACGATGGTCAACAATCTGATGGTAGCCCTCGTTTCTGAGCAGGAGATGCAGCCCATCATCAACACGGGAACGCTGTATCAATGAGCGAGAAGAAGAAATTCCTCCTTCGCCTCGATGGCGACCTGTATTCGATGCTGGAGAAGTGGGCGGCGGACGAGCTCCGAAGTGTTAACGCCCAGATCGAGTTCCTGCTGACGGATGCCCTCCGCAAGTCGGGAAGGTCGAGGTACCAACCCGGTGAGGGAGAGAGCACGGAAAGTCCGGCGTAGTCAGACAAGTTCCACAATTCGAACAAAGTAGATCACCATGATAAGAATCGCTTCATTCGTCGGACGCTCACTCACGTGGGTGCAACCGAGTACGTATAAACACTGGTACGAATTGCGCTCAGGTGAGCAGGCTATCGCAACCCTGAGACTTAAGAACATCTTTAGTTCTACTGCGACGAGCGAGAGTGAAGAAGGCTCCTGCACCTTTGAGCGCCACGGAGTGTTGAACAAGTTCGTCACAGTGCGAGTGGAAGATAAGGACACAACCGTGGCAACGTATCGAGAAAACAAATGGAAACGGGGCGGAACTCTCGAACTCCCTGAAGGTAAGAAGCTCCTCTTCACCATGAACTTCTGGAAGTCTCTCCTGGAAGTCAAAACGGAAACCGGTGAGACGTTGATTCACTTCACCATCCGAGGCGTCTTCCGGCTCAGGGCAGATGTCGAAATCCGACACAGGGCAGGCTCTCTTGCTGAACTTCCCTGGCTTGTGATGCTGGGCTGGTACGTTGTTGTGATGGCCCATCGGGACCGATCTCGCGCAGCGGCCGGGTAAGAGGGGCCGCTGCAGGCCGGCGTACGCGGAGTGGGACCTCGGGCAAATCTAAATCCATCCGATGTCTCCTGCACGCCTTCAACCAGAAGTGATTCCAGTCACTGGAAAGAAAACAACATGAACACACGGCAGTCGATACTCTTCCCTATTGTCCTCATCACGCTTCTCGGCGCACCTTCACCCTTCTCGCCTGCTCTCATTGCCTGTTCCGACACGACGTCTGCAAAGAGGGTCACCGGCCGATGGATGGGGACGCTGAAGGTTCAAGCCTTTGAGCTGAGAATCGTCTTCAGGGTCTCGAGCGATCAGTCGGGCGTTCTCTCGACACTCATGGACAGCCCCGATCAGGGTGCGACCGGCATCCCCGTAGACTCCACACTCTTCTCCGAAAACAAGGTCCGGTTCGCTCTCCCCAGGATCGCGGGCATCTATGAGGGTTTTCTACAGGCGGGCGACACGAGCATATCCGGTGAGTGGCGTCAGGGCGGGCAGGCGTTTCCACTCGTGCTGCGGCGCATGCTTCAAGAGATTGAACCTCCCCGGCGCCCGCAGGAGCCAAAGCCGCCCTATCCCTATGAGACTGAAGATGTTACGTATCCAAATGGCGCCGCGGGAATCACGCTAGCCGGAACCCTCACGTATCCCCGCTCCGGCGGACCGTTTCCGGCGGTGGTGCTCATTACCGGCTCAGGCCCTCAGGATCGCGACGAGACCATCTTCAATCATCGCCCATTCAAAGTCCTGGCAGACTATCTGAGCCGCCAGACGATCGCCGTGCTTCGCGTGGACGATCGCGGAGTTGGCAAATCGACCGGTAGTTTTGCCACGGCCACTTCGGAGGACTTCGCCGCCGACGCTCTCGCCGGCGTCGATTATCTCAAGACGCACCCACGCATTGATACGAAGAACATCGGGCTGATCGGGCACAGCGAAGGCGGACTGATCGCGCCGATGGTTGCCAATCGCTCGGGGGATGTCGCGTTCATCGTTCTCATGGCAGGGCCCGCCCTCACCGGCGAACAGATCGTCCTCCTTCAATCGGAACTTATCTCGCGCGCGAGCGGAGTACCGGAGGATTCGATCAGGATGCAACTTGAATTGACGAGGCGGCTCTTCGCAGTGATCAAAGAGGAGAACGACACTGCCAGGGCGAGCGCAAGGATGCGGGAAATTGTTGCCGAGGTTGCGGCGAAGGCAGGCAGTGAGGAACAACGCAACATCATCCGAAGAAGCGTTGAACAATCGACTCGCAGCCTCAACACACCCTGGTTTCGCTATTTCCTCACGTACGATCCCCTCCCTGCACTGAAGGCGGTCAAGTGTCCGGTGCTTGCGGTCAATGGCGAGAAAGATCTTCAAGTGCCTCCAAGACAGAACCTGGAGGGGATTGAGTCGGCACTACGATTGGGTGGAAACAGGGACCACCTTGTGAAGATGTTGCCAGGACTGAATCATCTCTTTCAGACTGCTCAGACAGGATCTCCGATGGAGTACGGCAAAATCGAAGAGACCATTTCCCCGGATGCCCTGAAGGTGATCGGCGACTGGATTGCGGGACAGACGAGCGCGAAGGAGTGAGATTCTAAGCTTCTTGGAGAGCCATGTTATAAACATCAGGCTTCTTCGGAGCCGATCAGACTAAAGAAGCTGATCAGTTACATCACAACAAACCTCGAGTCACTTCACTTCGAGGTAATCCTTGTCAGGCAGTTTGGGAAACGCTGCGTGCGGCTCCGTCTGATACCAAAACGCGACGGAAGCAATGTCGTCCTGGAGCGGGAGATACCTTCCGTCCGCTCTCCAACCAAGCGCCTGGATGGTGACCTTGAGGTCCTTCTCGAACCGGATCGGATCCATGATGTGCCAACGGTAGAGGCCGAAGAGTTGCTGCGAGTTGTACACCCCGTCCGGACGAATCACTTGCGCCAATCCGCTGTACGGAGTGTTGAACTCCTGGTATTGCTTCGTCGTCCTGTTCTCGAAGTTGTAAGAGCCGCAGAAATAATCTTCCGTTCCGGTTCCACAGATCGTCGGGTACTTGTCGTCGCCGTCAATGAAAAACTTGATCTCCCCCTCCCCCCACCAACCGTTGTTGTTCACGCCCCACGCCATGTATGTGCCGACGAATTGTCCCCATCCTTTCACACCTTCCAGGATTGTGTAAACCGACTTGAATGGAAGCGGATTCACGCGCCGGAACTGAGCATGAAAGTAGGCCGCGTCCTTCGGCACATCCGTGACGGTGTAATCGATTTGATAGTAAAGCGTCATCGCCTCGTGACCGATGTTTTCCATCGTGATCTTAGCCGACTTCCGGTACGGCATCTCCCAATAGCAGTTGAACGCGCTCCCAGGATTCACAGCCACCGGTAGGGACGAGATCGGTGCGTACGCCGCCCAACCGTTTCCGAAAAAATCGCCCACAGGCACTTCGACGGAAGGCTCCTTCTCACCATCCCAATAGAAGCGGAGGATTGAGAAGCGCCAATGTCCCGTAGGCGTCATCCAGATGTGCTGAATGGCTCCCTCCCCTTGAATATCAGCCAGAGTAAATGTCTGCCCCGCTTCGATGCGAACGGAGGGTGAGATTTTCCAACCCTGCCCCAATCCCCGCGCGGCCTTTTCTCCGGTGCCTTGCGTCGCCATCCCCCCTTTCCCTTTTTCGCCCGTGAAGTTCTCCGGGGAAATCGATCTGGTCTTGGCTTTGGAGAGGCGTGAGAGATTTCCCAACCCTAATTGGAGGCCGTCATAGGTAGATTCTTGCGCGTCTGCGTCGTATGCCATAAAACCTCCCATCAAGAGAATGCAAAGTGGTCGAATGAGGTCTCGCATGGTCGTATTTCCTTCCCGAAGAAGTTGTGGATCGAAGAAAAATCTTGCCCGAAGGTACCGGATATGTCGATGAGTTGCAAGAACGCCGGGAAACAACGGTGTTGACGGAGACGATCTTGATGACGAGGATTTCGAACTTTGTTCGGGAGAGCGCGAGATCGAGCTATGAGTTACGCTGAAGATCTCCTGCACCCTGGAGAGCGAATTTCACAATCCCATCTTGGCGCTCGCCAATCTGTTGACGCCACATCGCAAAATACAGGCCCGTTTGCCTCAAAAGGTCATCGTGCTTCCCCGCTTCGACGATCGATCCTTTCTCCAACACGTAGATTCGATCTGCGTGCATCACCGTGGAAAGCCTGTGTGCGATAAGAATCGTCAGCAGGTCTTTCCGCGTCGAGACGTCCCGGATCGTGGCCGAGATTTCCTCTTCCGTCAGTGAGTCAAGAGACGACGTCGCCTCGTCAAACACCATGAGTTCCGGGTGACGGAGCAGCGCGCGGGCAATCGACAGTCGCTGCTTCTCTCCGCCGGAAACCTTTACACCCCCCTCCCCGATGACCGTGTCGAGCCCTTTGTCCGCGCGAGTCAGGAGGCTCTGGCAAGCAGCCTTCACGAGGACATCCATACACTCCTTGTCGGTCGCTTTCGGATTGACAAAGAGGAGGTTCTCCCGAATGGTCCCCGAGAAAAGCTGTGTGTCCTGGGTGACGAACCCGATATGTTCGCGAAGCTGATCGAGGTCGATCTCAGCGCTCTCCACGTCGTTATAGAGGATGCGACCGCTATGCGGCTGATAGAGCCCGACGAGGAGCTTCACCAGCGTCGTCTTCCCCGATCCCGACGGTCCAACGAAGGCAATCGTTTCTCCGATGCTCGCGCTAAATGAAACATCCGTGAGGGCATTGATGCTGCCTGACATATGCTTGAAGCTGACGTTCTCAAATTTCAGCGCCCGAATACTCGTCAGGTGGACGGGATTGGCGGGCTTTGACTCTCTTGGCCGCTTCAGGATATCCTCGAAATTCTTGATTGACACCTCAGCCTCCCGATAGATATTGATGACGGAACCGAGCTCCTGCAACGGACCGAAAATGAAGAACGAATAGATCCAGAGGGAGAAGAACTGGCCCATGGTCATCTCCTGGGAGAAGATCAAGTACAACATGAGCCCGAGTATACTCGTCCTCAGAAAATTGACTGATGTTCCCTGAATAAAGCTCAGGCTGCGGACGTAACGCACTTTCTTGAGTTCAAGCTCGAGGATCTTCCCCGTCGTGCTGTTCAAGCGGGCGATCTCTTGCTGGGCGAGACCGAGGCTCTTGACCAACTCGATATTGCGGAGCGATTCCGTCGTCGAACCGGCCAGCGCGGTCGTTTCAGAGACGATCGTTTTCTGCATCGCTTTGATCTTCTTACCGAGAACCGAGCTCAGCCATCCGAGAATCGGGATGGTCGCGAAATAGACCGGGGCGACGAGCCAGTGCACACTCAAGGCATAGATCATAACAAAGATGACGCCGACAAGCGTCGTGAAGAGGAGATTGATCGAGACGGCAATCACCCGCTCGGAGTCGCTCCGGACCTTCTGAAGCTTTCCCAGCGTCTCGCCGCTTCGTTGATCTTCGAACGTCTGGTATGGGAGCTCCAGCGAATGGCGTAGCCCGTCTTGATAGATTCGTGCGCCGAGCTTCTGCGTGATCGTATTGATGTAGTAGTCCTGGAAGTTCTTCGCCACTCGTGAGACGAACGCAACGCCAACGGCAGCCGCGAGGAGCCAACCGACACCCTCAATGAATTCCGTGTACGAGTATCTGGCGTACTGTGTCGCATACTCGTCGATAATGTACCGGAAGATGAGAGGATCAAGGAGTGAGAAGACCTGGTTCACCGTTGCGAGACCGAGCGCCAGAAGCACGAGCTTCCAATAGTTCTTGAGATAGCTGAGGAGAAGCCTCATAAATCGCATTCCTGTAAAGTTTGTGGTGTGGGAGGGTGGAGACAAAGGTAGTGAGAAAGCGTGTCACTTGCCCTGATGGGGCTCTCGGTAAGTAGATCCTCGTGCCGGCCGATGAATTTGGTGCGGGCTGGATGCTTGTCACGGAGATACTGCTGTGTTGGCGGCCTCCCCGCGGACCGAATGATACCGCTCAAGCTCTTGACAATCGCAAAAAAGAATTATATCATTCCGAACGCATTCGCAGTTTCTATCCTATAAGGAGTGACTCAATCTTGCCGGGAATGCCGTCAGCATTCCTTTCCTACGGTGACAGAACAGAGGCCGAGGTATGGCGATCAATATTGTGATCGTGAAGAAACAGATCGAAGTCAACATATTGAAGCTCTACACCTTGGGCGATGTTGCCGCGCTTCTGTCCATTTCTCCTGAAACTCTGAAGAAAGAATTCCTCCGAGAGGAAGGAGTGGGGATATCCGTCTTCCTCGCAGAGGTGAGGGTCCAAACGATGAAGGAGCGGCTGATAACAACCCGCGAGAAATGTCTCGGCATTTGTCTTGATGTTGGATTACGCGAAGACGCGGGATCGAGGCTTTTCAAACGCGAAACCGGAATGACGATGGGGGAATTCCGAAAGCGATATGGCAAATGTGCTGAATCGGCTCCTTCAGGAAGAAGGCAAAGATAGGCGCGTTCATGTCTGCGGCTCCGGAGTAGGCCCAGGATGTCAACCCAGAGTGTCAACCCAGAACGTCAATGGAAACTCGTTGACTTCGGAGACGATGATCGTTATGATTGCTGCGAGTATGCTTACGTTGGGACGCGATGTCAGATCACTCTTGGGATTCTGTCCTGAGACATTCATTAAACTGAGAGGAGGAATAGACATGCGATCATTCCCCGTTCTTCGCCGACTGGCTCTTGCAGCGCTGATGCTGTTTTTGTTAGGCGGACTGGAAGCGGATGTGGCGAAAGCCGATTGCGCACAATACTGTTATGTGGCGCGAGACCGCTGCTATGACCAATGCTGGATGGCTTGCTTGCCGGCAGGATTTCTTGCGGCGTTTTACTTCAATTGTGTCAACGGATGCAGAGCCGGTTGCTACATAGGGTGGCTTCAATGCTGCACGAACTCAGCAGGTTCAGGGGGCGGCCAAGTACCAATCCAACCGGACTAGTGGATTGTTTCGATCATTTCTATGTTTAGAGAACACACCCCTTCCCCTCTCTCCACGCATTGGCTTACACACGAGAGGGGATGGTTTACGCGCTGCTTTTTGTGCGCCATATACCGGCTCCGCCTGCGGGCGATCGCACTACAGAGAGGCCCGGATTGCATTGTTCCGGATCTACCCTTTTCGTGCAGTCGTACGGTTGCAAGGAAACATAAGTAATAATCCACTAGTTCTCGCTTGGCTCCCGCTCCGGTGAATGTCAAACATTCATGATATCAACAGAGCTCATAAGGTCGAACGCGGACGCCAGAGTTAGCCTCCTGGCTCCTCTGAGGACCTCCGTCGAATGGCCGGACAAGTTTGACCAGCCCGCGTCCGTTGGATGCCCAGTGTAGTGAGCATTTGTTAGAAATGAACCCGAGCCTCAAACGATTTCGGAGGACCTGCTGTGTTGCGATGCGGAATCCGACGGTGCGATCGCTTGACCTCGCGGAGATCCGGGAGCGGCTCATACCCAACGATGAACTTACAGATCAGATTCGTTCCTAGCCTCGCCGCTTCCTTTGCAGCAATTCGGTGGTTTGTCATCCAACACGATCCTCCGCCTCATTGGCATTCGGTCGGCGAGGCAGGCAACTGTATAAGCAGAGTAGAAAAAGAACGATGGACGTGACCTCCCTTCACCTCTTGCTGCCAATCCTCGTGGAAATTCTTCTCGGTGCAAACTATCCTTCGACCGGGATGGCGTTGCCTTCAGCATCCACCTCCCCCGATTCATCAGTCAAGAGGGCTTGGACGCTGACAAAGAGGACGTGCATCAATGAAAAAGGAGATACGATGTTCTTCTCGATTGGCGGGATGATCGCGACTCCAACTGATGAACTATTCGTCACCGACCCACTCGGTTTCAAAGTCAGAAAGTTCGACAAGAATGGGAGGCACAAAAAATCGATCGGTTCCAAGGGAGAGGCTCCCCACGAATTCCGAACGGGACCTACTCGATTGGCTCACGATCCTCTGAAAAGAAGAATCGCGGTCGTTGACAATCAGCTCCCCGTCATAAAGATATTTGATGAGGAGTTGAACTACGAGAGAAGCCTGTTCACTCCGGCCCCTGTTGTCGATCTTGTCTATGATGACAGAGGAAGGTTGATCGTCGCGGCTGTTCCTTCAAAAGGAGCACTTCGAAGCATCACCATGTTTGACCAGCAAGGAGGCCACCTGAAATCCTTCGATCCCAAGGATGTCGTCAACGGATCCTATGTTGATGCGTTCAGCATCGACTTCAATAAGCGCCATAGGAAGATCGTCGTTGTTTTTTTTCATCGGAATATCGTTCAGATACTCAGCGCCGAAGGGGAGTGGGTGCGGCAGTTCTCCATCCCGGGACTGCCGGAAAAAGCAAGAACTACCAGAAAGAGATTTGGCGATGATACGATTGAACTGCCTGAGAACTTCTTGTTCTGGGACGTCGCATCAGATACGGATGGCAACATCTATGTGCTGGGGGCCCACTCTTCGAAGAACCAAAACCGGGATGTCTATATCCTGGGGATCAACGGCGAATCGATCGGATCCTTTACCTTGCCGACAGGCACGGGGCGCTTCAGCGTAGGATATCATGGCACGCTGATCACTCAGGAAAACCACGGTACAGCAGTCGCGATCTACCAACAAAAGTGACTCGGTGAGAACGACCGAAATGCTTGTTGTGGGAATTCTCGTTGGTGTATTCTCTTCGGCACATGGGCAGGGTCAAAATGAGTGGGGAGTTCCCGGACTTAGCGTCGATTCACTAGTGACTCACCTTGCAGCTACCGATGGGAGGAGAGAGTGCAAGAGTCCTCGAATCGTCGTCTGGATTAGGCTGGATGACCTCTCTTGTGGAGCCTGTCTCGAGGATTTCGTGACAATCAGTGCAGTCGCCCATTCTCGCGCACTCAGTCAAAAGGAAGAAATTCTCTATCTCGTGGAGAAGGACAACCGACCTTTCGAGATTCTCAGAAGGGTAGTAGATCGATGGAGACAGATTCACTCTATTTCATACCCCATCTACGTTGTGGTAGGATTCAGTCAATTCGGCCTGCAAAAAAGTTGCGTTCTGTTTCGGAAGGACGACGTCTTCGTAGGTGAGTACATGCCGATGTCGTACGAGAAACGGGCCGTCATCATTTCTAGAATGACAGACTAATGCCTATTCTCCGCTGCGACAATGTGGTCAAGTCATACCCAAGTAAGGGTGCGAAGAAGCCGGGATTTGCCCTCACCGTCGAGCAACTCCTCATCGATGCACCCGGAATCTATCTGCTCCTGGGACCTAACGGATCAGGAAAGACGACATTCATCAAGCTGATCCTGCACCTTCTCATTGCAGAAGCCGGACAAATAGAACTGTTCGACCTATCATACACGGATCCGAAGGCAAGAACTTGGGTAGGGTACGTACCTGAGGAATTTTCCTTTCCATCAGATCTTCGATTCAAAGAAGCCCTTGTCTTGTTCGGCACCTTAAACAGACCCGGATCACCATCGCTAGCCAACCTCGACGAGATTATCACTGCGCTACATATCGGATCGCTCCTTGGCAAAAAGGTGCGCCAACTCTCAAAAGGAGAATTGCAGCTCCTCGCCATTTCCCATGCTCTTCTTGGCGATAAGAGATTCTTGGTGTGCGACGAACCTCTGAGCGGATTGGATCCAAAACAGAAAGACCGCGCCATGGAATACCTTACACTTCTGAAGGACACCAGAGGTGTAACGGTGCTGTTTTCGACACACGTTCTTTCCGAAGCTGAGGAGATCTATACGTCAGTCATACCCTCGGCGGCGGGCCGAATCGGCCCATCGCTTCAAAGGACCGAGGTGAAATCAAAATTCGGTTCGCTGCGCCGGTTCTTCTATCGTGAAGCGGAATTGATCGACGAACATCCACAACCGACCTCTCCGGATATCTGAAATGGCGTATATGGTCTTTAGGTCTTTAGTACGAAGACCCTTCTTCTTGGTATGGGGCTCCCTCATCATTGTCGCCGCATGTCTGATCGCTATTTCACGAACACAGATAGTCGGTGGTGAGCTCAGGGACATGTCCGTGCTTGGCCTCTCCATTCCACAAGTCGATCCGAAGGGGCACACGCTCTGGAGGGTCGTATTTCTTCTCGCGCTGTTATTCATTTGCCCCGAGCTACCGATTCAGTTCCTTGATATGATTGAGAGAAGGAGAGCCGGCCTCATTCTCTCAAAGCCTATCTCTCGTACCATGTTTGTGATGGAGAATATGGCCGCCGTGTTTCTGTACTTGTGCCTGTTTGCAGCGATGTCCGTTCTCTCCGTGGGGATGGCGCTTGGAGTACTACTCGGAGAGATCCCGTCTGGCCTCATCATTTCCGCATTCTACTATCCGATCTATGTTATTCTGGGGTTCTATTTGCTGAGCACTCTATTCGTGTTGGTCTCTGATTCATATTCCCTTGCCATCACGGGTCCAATTCTTTGCAGCTTCATCTCACTGCTAACATATCACCGAGCTGCCATTGAATCATCCTTGGATATCCGGAGTATTCTCGTCACGTCTTCTCTCGAAATCATCTACTTCGCAACTCCACGAACGCACGAGCTGGGCATGATTGCCTTTGGCTTTCTTGAACCCGAGCTCTGGAAGTTGGTTCAGATTGTGTTTTCTTATTCCCTCCCCTTCCTTCTTCTCTTGGTGATTGCCCGCAGGAAAGAATTCTAGAAACTCGGCCGCATCACTTGTCTTCTCCCCAACGAGGCGGCAAGGCAACAACCGAGCCGTCCTCCTGACTGCCGGGTGAGGAAACATGGCAGGCGCGACGGACACGCGTTTCCGGCACGAACCGAACGTACCGCCAACCAACGCACAAACGATGCGAGTCAACAGCGAGGGGCACACGAACACCCGACCTTCGCCACGCCTCCGCTTTTCCGTTGTCGGCTTTACGCGAACCTTTCTTGACCTCAAGGCGTATCCGGATAGTCTTCATTCCCTGACGACCAATCAGAATCCCGTTCTTTTTCGATGAAAAAGGGTTTGCATTCTGACGGCGATTCCAAGTGATCATACTCCCGCACAAGCACTAAGAGAAAGAACGGAAGGTTGAAATACTTCGCAGCAGTACTGGGGTCGGCCTCACGTTTCATCAGGCCGGCGCGCAAGGTAAGTCAGGTTTGAGCACACAAATAAAGACAAAGTGACTCAAGTTGACCGCCTC
>DMMN01000247.1 GCA_003453835.1 Bacteroidota bacterium
TTGTTTTGCGTAACGTCAGTGATTAATCAAATCCCTACGGGTAACTCCAACATCATTCCTTGCCCGCGCAACAAAGATGATTCATGATCGTGGTTTTCAGGATTTTGAACGGCAGGGGAAATTTCATGATCACATCATCCGCGATGAACAAGACNNGATGAGCATCCGCAGAAGCGCCCCTGAGGTTCGGGAATCTGAAGTACGTTACGGGACCGTATCCCGCGAATCAGGTCTTTCAATCGTGGTGATGTCGACACACGGATCGACTCAAGATCAACAATGATCAATCTACGATTTCCCATCAGAAGAATATGTAAGAGCTCGGCAAAGCCGGGATGCGCATTCTCCGCGGAATGCCGCTACCGCCGGTCACACACAAGCGAGGTCCTATGAAACAATGGTACGAAGAGCTCTTCGCCAATTACGCTGGTCAATACGACAAGCAGCCATTCACATCGGGTACTCTCGGTGAGGTCGATTTCATCGAAGAGGAAATCAATCACCATCGTGCGTCCAGGATTCTCGATGTTGGCTGTGGCACAGGCCGTCACTCGATTGAACTTGCTCGTCGCGGTTATTCGGTTGTCGGGATAGATCTTTCAGAATCGATGCTCTCTAAAGCTCGGGCAAAGGCTCAAGCGTCCGGAGTCGGCGTGGAGTTTATGCAAGCGGATGCGCGCCATCTGCCGTTCCGCCACGAGTTCGATCTTGTCATCATGCTGTGTGAAGGTGCATTTCCTCTGATGCAAACCGACGAAATGAACTTTATGATCCTTCAATCCGCAGCAAACGCTCTCAAGGAAAACGGCAAGTTCATCTTCACCACTCTCAACGGGCTCTTCCCCCTTTTTCACTCCGTGAAGGATTTCATCAACGCGCAAGCCACGGATGACCACAGTGTATCCAACAGCTTTGATCTTATGACATTCCGGGATACGTCCACTTTCGACTTTGTCGACGATGACGGCACTTCCAAGAGCGTTCAGGCAAATGAGCGATACTATGTGCCTTCCGAGATATCCTGGTTGTTGAAATCGTTGCACTTCACTACAATCGACATCTACGGCTGCAAGATCGGCGCATGTAGTCGGAACGATACGCTGACAACGGAAGATTTTGAGATGCTCGTTGTGGCTCAGCGATGACCGAATGCAGCAACGCGAAAGGTAACGCGAGCTTCCTTTGCATAAAAGAGACTCCAGAGTTCAAAAAGAGAACCTAGACAAAGGAATATGAAACGACCCGTCACGTTCGTCATCTATCTCCTGCTCCTCCTTCTCGCGGGTTCGATGCTCATTCCATTTCTCTGGATGGTGAGCACATCGCTGATGAACGAGCTCGAAGTGTATCAATTCCCGCCGAAGTTCTTTCCCTCCGTGTTTCGTTGGTCGAACTTCGCCGAGGCGATGACGCTCCAGCCGTTCCCTCGTTTCTTCCTGAACACGATGATTGTTGCCGCGGCGTCGGTCCTTGGACAACTGGTCTTCTGTTCGATGGCGGCGTATGCGTTTGCCCGACTCCGTTTTGCCCGGCGCGACAAGATCTTCGCCCTCTATCTGGGAACCATGATGATCCCGGCGATCGTCACGATCATCCCGGCGTTTCTGATCATCAACGCATTCGGTTGGATGAACACGTATTGGGCGTTGTTCGCTCCCACCGTGTCAAGCGTCTGGGGAATATTTCTCTTGCGACAGTTCTTCCTCACAATCCCCAGGGAGCTTGAGGATGCGGCGAGGATAGACGGCGCCTCGGAGTTCACCGTCTTTTTGAAAGTCATCCTTCCTCTCTCGAAGCCGGCTCTGGCGACGCTTGCAATCTTTGCGTTCATGGGGAGCTGGAAAGATTTTCTCTGGCCTCTGCTCGTAACGAACCGCGTCGATATGCGGACGGTGGAGGTCGGCATGGCGAACTTCAGCAATCTCTACGTGACCGACTGGCCTCATCAGATGGCGGCAGCGGTCGTCGTCATGCTGCCCATTGTGATCGTCTTCATGGTCGCGCAAAAGTACTTCGTGAGAGGTATTACCATGACAGGGCTGAAGGGATGAGCGGATTCGTTTGTTGACGCACTGCTGTCTCTCATCGAAGGACATTTGACATTGATTCCTCTGGGGCAAGAGATCGGTCACAAGTTGGGCCTAACCTCGAAAGGACAAACACCATGAAAACAATACGCAGCCAAATCAGAATGACGATGGCGCTCGGGGCGCTCTCGGTCATCGCCCTCGTCTCAAGCCACCTTGCGCTTACGGATATTGCCCACGGCGAGACGGATGTGTCCTTAGAATGGGTAATCCTTCGAGCTTCAGCACTGGTGATCCTGATGTTTGTGGCATCGACATTTGTCACCTTGACCCGAGTTCTCAAGTTGAGCGCTTGAGCAACCGATACATAGGCTTTTGGAAGCCTTGTCGTAGTCCAACATCGCCGTGCATGGGTGGTTTAAATAAAGGAGAACCATGAGAGCCGTTTTCTTCGCACCAGTCTTCTTCCTGATCTCGTTCGCGTGGGCGCAAGAAGGCACCATTCCAGCATTCAAACTCGAAGTGAACGATCTCCAGCTTACGCGGCTCGCGCAGCCCGGCACCTACTTCGACAAGGTCGGCCGCAAGTTTGCCATCCTGGGTTTCGAGAGCGGCTCGTTCGAAGCGTGGGCGTATCCCCTCAAGCTGTTCCGCAATTTCGAGTTTTCGTTCTTCATCGGCAGCTCGACCGAACCAATCAAGGCGAAGGATATCGCTCGATTCGTCTCCGTTTCCCCGGAANNGGCCCGCCGGTATCGGCGGCCAATCGGCTCGTTGGCTCGATGACATCAAGGCATACCAGATCTCGGAACCGACGAGATCCAACACCGGCTATGTCGGCTCGCCCGCTGCGTCTGGAATATCGTACACGCCCGCTCACATGCTCTCTGACGCACCCAATCAATTCAAAATCGAAATCAAACATCCAACGGACGTAGCCGGCAAGTTCATCCCAATTGTCATGGCAGGCGGCAAAGGAAACCGCGACAGCATCAAGTCGATCTACCGAAAACTCGTTGCCGATCCGAAGGAGTACTACCGCCGGAACCTCAAGCACTACGGCGATCTTCGACTTGCGACGATGCAGGTCGAAACTCCGAACCGGGACCTGAACCTTGCCTTCGAGTGGGCCAAGATTGCCTATGACAACCTGATCGTCGATAATCCTGACGTCGGACTCGGAATGGTCGCGGGACTCGGCTCATCCGGAACAGGCGGTCGGCCCGGCTTCGGGTGGTTCTTTGGAGGCGACACGTATATCAACACGTTCAGCCTCAACAGCTATGGTGCATTTCAGGATATCAAAGCTGCTCTCGCGTTCACACAGAAATGGCAGCGCGACGACGGCAAAATGGCCCACGAGCTGACACAGTCCGCCGCGTACGTCAATTGGTGGAAAGACTATCCGTACGGCTACATCCATGGCGATACCTCCCCCTTCTACATCTGCGCCATGTACGATTACCTCAAGCTAACGGGTGATCTTGAGTTCATCAAGCAGAGCTGGAGCTCGCTCAAGCGAGCATATGAATGGTCGCTCTCAACGGACGAGAACGGCGACGGATTGATGGACAACAAGAAGGCCGGACTCGGAGCGCTCGAATACGGTCCGCTCATCGACATCCAGTCTGACATCTACACGGGAGCCGTTTGGGTCCGGGCAGCGCAGGCGATGCCGTTCCTCGCCAGAGCCGCCGGAGAATCATCGTATGCAGAGAAGGCCCAGGAAAACTTCGCCAACGCGTCGAAGACGTTCAGAGAGAAGTTTTGGGATGAGGAGAACCGACAGTACGCGTATGCGTTCACGGCGAAGGGCGAGCATGTGGACATCGTCTCGCCGTGGAGCGCCGTTGGTTTGCAGTGGGAGCTTGGCGATCCGGTTCGAAGCGCGAAGTCTCTCGAGAAGCTCAACTCCGCCGANNAGAAGTCTCTCGAGAAGCTCAATTCTGCCGAGCTCACAACGGACTGGGGAATTCGGAGCATTTCTCACAAGAGCAAGTATTTCGAGGCGCTGAACTACAACTATGGTGCGGTTTGGCCCTTTCTTACAAGCTGGGTGGCCACAGCGCAATACAAACATCATCTCGCACTGCAAGGCTATGGCTCGTTGATGGCGAGCGTGCGTCACACCTTCGACAACTCGCTCGGACAGGTGACGGAAGTCTTCTCGGGCACGCACAACATCTGGCCTCAGGAGGCAGTCGCCCACCAAGGATTCTGCACGGCGGGTGTGGTGATGCCATTCGTGCGCGGGATGCTGGGATTGGAAGGTGATGCGATTAACAACTCGGTGAACTTCTCCCCCCACTTCCCCGCCGATTGGACAAGAGTTGCGGTCACAAACTACCGGGTCGGGAAGGAGAGCCTCTCCATCGAATACAAGCGAAGCAAGTACGGAATCGTTCTTGCGGTGAAGGCGAACAAGAGTGACCAATACTCTTTCACATTTGCACCCGCTTTGGGAATCGGAAGCAAGCCGCTGCGCGCTCGCGTGAACGGCCAATCCGTCGACATGAAAGAGATCGTCTCAGCGCAGACGATCCAACCCGTCGTGGTCTTTCGAATTCGAGGTACAACTTCGGTCGAGATTGACTTCGAGCCGAATGTTGAGCTTCTTCCTCCAACCATCGAAACCAAAACCGGTGACACAAACAAGGGACTTAAGATTATCTCGACGGAATGGAAGGAGAGAGTGCTTCGTGTAGTCTTGGAGGGACTTGCCGGAGAGACGTATGAGCTGGGAATCGTAAACGAAGATAGACTTTCATCCGTCTCCGGTGCAACTCGGAAGGAGAACAAGTTCTTGATCAAAATGCCGGACGGTCCAGCGGGCGAGTTTGTCCGGCACACAATGCAGTTGTCAACTCGATAGCAATAGGTGATGCCATGGCGAGAGAAGACATTCTCGGGCGACTGAAACGAACCGACAAATGGTATCTTGGCGGAGGGAATCGGCTTATTTGGGCGCCATCGTTCCCCGTTTTCCTGAATTCCCCCGGGCTGTGGGATGAAGCTCACTACTACAACTTCAAACTTGAGCCCGTCTTCGCGTGGACCCTCCTCGATGAGGACGGAAATGAGCTGAAGATTAGGTTCCAAGCACGCTCGTGGGATCCATCTTGCCTTACCCAACACTACACCGCGCAGATCCCCGGGCGGAAGTCTGGCCTGGAGATCATCGAGACTAAGTCGATCCTTCCAAGCGATGTCGCGATCTCGGGTGTTCGGATCCGGAATGGATCAAGGCGCCCGATCCGACTTCACTTCATTGCGTGGAGCGTTCAAGACCAACTTCCGTCAAAGCAGACTTCGTGGCTGACCGACGTCGACTACTCGGGAGGCGTCATTTCTTTCAACAAGTATTGCCGCCCCTCTGTAGCTCCGCACTATCAATTTGCCTGTGCATTCGGCATCAACAGACAGCCGAAGAGCCATTCTATCAACCTAAGCGAACGAACCGCCCTGCAGCCGCATTGGAACCTGACGCCATGGTTCGAGACGTTTAGAAACGGAAAGCTACCGGGTGAAATCAACGTGAACGGCGTGACGAACGAAGGACTCGTGTATATGGCCCTTCACACGGCAATCACGGCGAGGCCCCAGCGCGATTCGACGGTTACAGTGGCGTTCGCCGCCGCCCCATCGATCCAGGAGGCTCTCCAAAACCTGAAACCAGTCCGGAGCAAGGACAATCCTATCCTGCTCGGCATGGCGAATTGGCACGACCATTTCAACGACGTGCCCCGGTTTGAGTGCTCGGATGAATTCTTGACAAGGTATTATTGGTATCGATGGTACGGATTACGACTGAACACGATGTATGGCAGCGAAGGAAACTACAGACGCCCATTTGTGTGCGAAGGAATCGGCTATTTCCGCGCTCCGATCTCCTATAGCGCACCGTGTCACATGCTGGAGAATCGGTGGATGCACGAGCCGGAATTAGCTCGCGGAAGTCTGCTCACCTTTCTCGATAACCAACGCGAGGACGGGGGTTTCCGCGGTTACATCGATGTCGCCCACTATCGTCAGGAGATGTTCTATCATGCCAATTGGGGGAACGCGCTCCTTCAACTTCACCTTGTTCACCCTTCATCCGGATTTCTTGAGGAGGCCTACGACGGATTGAAAAGGTACGTGGGGTACTTTGATCGCGAGCGGGATGAGGAAGTAAGCGGACTCTACGACATCGACAACCACTATGAGACGGGTCAGGAGTATATGCACCGGTACGTCGCCGTGGATCCGAAGGCAGATCAAGACAATTGGGGTGAGGTCTTTCGGCTCAAGGGCGTCGACGTGACCGTCTATCTCTATGAACTCAAGCGTGCTCTTGGAATCGCGGCGGACTGGATCGGCAAACCTGAAGAGGCAGAGTTGTGGAGAATGGAAGCGGAGAAGATCAAGGTTGCCATTCTCGAGCGCATGTGGGATCCGGAGGTCGAAATGTTCTTTGACGTCGACCCTCAGAGCGGCGAGCGGACGATGGTGAAGGCGGCGACGTGCTTCTATCCATATTTCACGGACATCACTTCCGAGGCGCACGTGCCCGGACTGAAACGGCATCTCCTGAATCCGAAAGAATTCTGGACCCCCTTCCCCGTTCCGTCGTCAAGCGCCGACGATGAGTATTTCTCCGCCCATCCCGGGTGGAAAGGAAAGCGCATGAACTGTCCCTGGAATGGGCGTGTCTGGCCGATGACAAACAGCCACGTTGTTGAAGCGCTCGCTACCACCGCGATTCGATGGAACGACCAAGTGCTTAAACGACGAACGGCGGAGCTCATCGGCAAATTCATCCGGATGATGTTCTTTGAAGGCAAGTCCAATCGTCCGAACTGCTTTGAGCATTACAACCCCTCCACCGGAAAGCCGAGCGTGTACCGTGGCATTGATGACTACCAGCACTCGTGGGTGAACGATCTCATCATCAAGTACGTCTGCGGCATCAGGCCCGACGAGTTTTCCGTAACCGTCGATCCATTCCCGTTCGCCCTTCGTCATTTGCAGATTGACGACGTGCGTGTTCGGGGCCGCCGGCTCAGGGTGGAGATGAACGGTGAGAGATTCACCGTTTGGCTTGACGACAAGCAACACGCCAAGAGTGTCGTCGGAAAGCCGCTTACCGTTCAGATCTAGAATTCGCCCATCAGTCCGGAAATCGACTATCAACCGATCGCCCATCCACCATTT
Organism: Bacteroidota bacterium; assembly: GCA_003453835.1. Lineage (GTDB taxonomy): Bacteria > Bacteroidota > Ignavibacteria > UBA10030 > UBA10030 > UBA10030. The sequence continues at coordinate 7,221 of DMMN01000247.1, forward strand.
TACTCCACACACTCGTACCCCATGGCAGAGCTCAAGCGTGACCTCACTCTCTTCGACCTGACGATGATCGCCATCGGCTCGTCGATCGGATCGGGCATCTTTCTCACACCTTCTCTCATCGCTGATGCCCTTCCATCTCCGCTCTGGATTCTCGGAGCATGGATGGTGGGAGGAATCGTCGCACTCTGCGGAGCGCTTACGTTCGCGGAGTTGGGGGCGATGATGCCGCGGGCCGGGGGGGTGTATGTTTTCCTCACTGAGGCGTACGGAGGATTGATCGGTTTCCTGTACGGCTGGGCGTACTTTCTGGTCGTGAACACGGGCGCAATCGGCGCGCTCGCCGTTGCCTTCTCGACTTACTTCGGATACTTCATCCCCCTGACACCCGCACAAACCACACTCGTGGCCGTCGGGGGCATCGTTATCGTTACCGTCATCAACGTGCTCGGGGTGAAGGCGGGCGGCATCTTCTCCGATCTGTTCACGGTGCTCAAATTGTTGGGGATCGGGCTCCTCTTGACAGTCGGACTTGGGTGGGGGTCGAGTGAGACGACCGATTTCCTGACCCCGCTCGGTGAGTTGAAGAACGGAATGGGAAGCGCGTTGACCCTCGCCTTCNNCGGCTGGCAGCATGCAACCTTCACCGCTGCAGAGGCGAAGGATCCGACACGAACCGTTCCTCTCTCGCTGATCTTCGGCGCACTCGCCGTGACGGTGATTTACGTCGCCGCAAACGTCGCCTACATGTTTTTGCTGACACCGGCACAGATGGCGGCAGCGCCCCGCGTCGCTTCGGAAGCCGTCGGCACGGTTCTGGGCGCGCTCGGAGGAAGCTTGATTGCGCTGACGATCTTTGTCTCTACGTTTGGAACCACCGGCATCTACACGCTTACGGCACCCCGCATTTACTACGCGATGGCGAAGGACGGTGTGTTCTTCCGTCGGGTAGCCGAGGTTCATCCAAGATTCCGAACCCCGATGTTCTCCATCATCTTTCAGTCGGCGTGGGCGATTGTCCTCATACTCTTCTGGGGAACCTACGAACAACTGATCTCCTACGTCGTCTTTACGGATTGGATCTTTTTCGCCCTTGCGGCTTTAAGCGTCTTCGTCTTTCGGAAACGATTGCCGGGGGCCGAGCGGCCCTATCGAACGCTCGGTTATCCAATCACGCCGATCATCTTCATCTCGATCGCAAGTCTCTTCGTCCTCTATACACTCATCGAGAAGCCGGCGGAGTCCTGGGCCGGAATTGGCTTCCTGGCGCTCGGCGTGCCGGTGTATTATGCGTGGAAAAAACGAACATGACCTATTCCCTCCTTGTCCGGGTCCCCCTCCTCCTCAGTTGTCTCGTTTGTAGTTCTTCGTCCCAGACCAACTGGTTTCAGGATGATTTTCAGCGCGACTCCCTGGGCCGCGAGTGGAATCCGACAACGGGCACCTGGATCATCAAGGATGGAAGAATCTCCATCAGCACCCGCGCGTACGACCAACTGCTCGCCTCCACCTTCTACCTCTACGATACGAAGCCGTTCAGCATCGAGGTGACGCTCCGGGGTATTCGGGCCGGCATCTACTTTAGTCTCGACGACACATCTTCGAAAGCCCTCTCCCACATGGTTCGTTTCGACGAGAAGAGCGTCCTGGTGGGATTCTTCAACGGAGCCGCGGAATTCGTTGCCACGAACACATTCGATTCTCCGGTGCTTCCGAACAACTGGACCACGCTTCGAGTTGACGTNNAACCTCGTGTTCCCATCCGGTTACCTCGGCCTGCAAGCATCCGATGGATTGTGTGAATTCAAATCGATCCGGGTCTACGGTGCGGTGTCCCCTGTAACTCCACAACCCCCTGCTCTTGGATCCCCCATCTCATTCCGTCACGTCCGTTTTGTTCAGACGGTTGGTCGGAATCTTGAGATTTTCAATCCCGAACTCGGTCTCCTACAGACGATAACATCGGATGGAATCGTTCTACATCAACGGAAACGCTCCGTGGTGCCGGAGGCGACAACCTCATTGCGATTCGGAAATCGAACCTACAGCATCGTGGGAAAGCGATTGCTCGTCAAGGACAATGGCGGTGTCGTCGTTGATTCTCTTGTGCAGAATCTCGTCGTCCCGGTTGCACTTCTCAAGATACAGGATGTACTCTTTGTTGCGGACGTTGGGGCGCGCGCCGTCTTCCAGTTCACGCCACGAGGAAGATTCATAAGATCGATTCGCCTCGAGGCCATTGGGGGGCTCAAAGCGCCAAGGGGCCTGGATTTCTATGGACAAGGTGGCCTCGTGATCGCAGACTACGACAAGCTCGTTTTCTACAATCCTCAACTCGGTGACGCCGGCGCGAAGATTGAGAGCCTTTCACCGACAGAGATGAAGCTTTCGTGGTCGTCTGAGGTGAAAGCGAGACCTGAAGTTCGCTGTGAATCTGATGACGGCAAGTCGAAACCAGAGATACGATATGAGAAGAAACATTCCGGCAATCACACCGCCGTTCTGAAAGGCCTTGAGCCGCTCACTCGCTACTCGTTCATCTACTCGCCGTCGGTGAAGACGATCCCCGCTTTGTTCTCCAAGTCGAGAACACATCGGTTCACGTCGCCGCCGGCTGATCGGAGCATGATGGCGTTGACCCGACTTCCGCTGATGTATCTGGTCTACCGCACGATCAGTTTTCGAGACAAGTATCCGAAGGACATCTTCCCCCAGGTGCCTGACGGAAGGACGCTGACGGATAACGAGGTAGAATATCTCAAGTCCGCCACGGCTTTCAATCGTGCGTTCTACTTCCGCAATTCCTCCTGCAAGCTTGTGCTCGATTTTGATTTCTTCGTTGTCGAAGATACACTCCGGCTTCAAGACGTTGGCGAGAATGACCCGTATTGGCTTTCACCGAATGATCGCGTAGCACGCGACTTCGAGCGAGCGGCTCACCACTTTGGGAAACGTCCGGGTGCATATGCCGGACTGATCACACCGTATGCATGGATCAACTATCCCCCCCGCCGCACAAGCGCGTTGCGCGATCCATCTAAGAAAGACACGATTAGCATCCGACAAGCGTACGGTGGCGGCACCTATGGAGTGCCGGCCCCCTGGAAATATGGAAAGACCACAGGCTATACGGCCAATCCGTTCCAGGATACATTCAGTCGCCAGGATTGGCTGATCACCCACGAATTCCATCATCAAGTCGATGCGTTGATGGAGGTGAGCGGTTACGCAGACTATTTCCATTGCGACACGCCGTGGAAAATGCCCGGGCGATTCGGAGAGGATTTCGATTTCAACGCTGCGATTATGCGACTGGCTTCAAGAGAGTGGTGGCTGAATCTGAGGTTCGGACAGCTTGCCCAAACCAACGACGCCGATCACGACGGCGTACCGGACGATGACCCATCGCTTCCATTCGACGAGAAGCGACTCGGTGGCAGTGCGAGTTCGAAGGACAGCGACCAGGACGGGCTGGAGGACTTGACGGAACTCCTCAGTGGCTCCTCTCGCGGGTCCCTGCTGAACCAGCAGGACACCGATCGCGACGGTTCGGTCGATGCTCG
>DMMN01000273.1 GCA_003453835.1 Bacteroidota bacterium
GGCTTGCAAACACTCGCGAAGGACCTCGCGATTGCTCTTAAGCCGGATCAGAGTTACTCGACCCCCCTCCTTTTGAAGGAGGGGTTAGGGGTGGTTACTTGTCAAGTGCCTTTGTTCCGACTCAACAAACAATCGTTCATAATAAATATGCCACAAAAAGTCAATTTTGTCAATGCTTTAACGTCATCCATTCTACTAATTTTAGGTAAAAATTGTATTCAATTTGTTTCAGAATCTAAGTTTTTGGCTAAATTTGAATTTCCCCGCGTCGCATAAGGTACGATCGGTGCTTATATGATGCAAAGCTCATCTGTGGATAACTCCTTCTACACGAAGTGTCGCACTCTTGACACGGTGTTTTGGCGAGAAAAAGTTATCCCGAGTTCAAATGCCGGTTTTCATTTCTTTGCTAAAACAAAGCCGTTGAAATTTTCATCCCATTTCGATAAGATGTAACCAAGCTGGAAATCCCTCCCCCTATCCGGCTGGAGGGGTTTTTATTTCCTCAACCTTCGTTCCTTTGGAGAAGACGATGTCGCGTTTCCGATACCTCATCATCCTCATGGTGGTGGTCAACCTGTTCCTCGCTGTCGTCCTGGTGCGGACGAATCGCGAGCCGCACGCGCTTCCCGATTCGCAGGAGAGTGACCGCGTGAAGAATTACTGCTCTGAAAACGGCTTCGGGTGTCACGTCGTGATTCGCCTCCCCGAAGATCCTGAAGCGTTGCGGAGGTATGAGGCAGGAATGGCCATGCATCGTGCGCTTCACTGGCCGCACAATCGCCAAATGAAGTCGACCGAAGGCAATGCCTCCGGTCGAGAGTGGTCGGGTCAGAGCCCGCGCCAGTAGGTTACGCACGCCGCGGCGGATGCGTCTCCGCGCGGCAGGATGCGCTTCAGGTTGTCGTCGAACTCNNGAGCCGGTCGAGGAGACCGTTCTCTCGTGCGAATTCGCACTCTTGGTGGTACGCGTCTCTTTCCGCGTACCACTTCTTCGTACATACGTCCCGATTGATTGCCATGCGCTCCGGCATGAACGTCTCGTCAGGGAACGCGCCACTCTGCCACTGCAGGTAGTGGGCGAACTCGTGGTAGATGACGAGTTGGGCTTGCGTGTTCGCGCCGGTATCTTGCTGTGCGGCGGAGATGAAGGCCGGCTGGAATGTGATGATTGGGAAGAGGGTGCCATCGGGCGTTGGGGTGAGCTGGAAGGCGGCCTCCACGCCGGTAGCCGTCCAGGAGAGAAAGAGCTGTTCGTTCTCGACGGATTCGAGGATCATCATCCGAACATTCGTGTCGGGGATGTTGCGAACGATCTGTTCGAGGGCGAAGCCACGGCCGGAAGAGTCGGATTCGATGGTAGCCGTGATGCCGATGGTGGCCACGGATCGAACAGGCTCGATCGTTCCGCGCTCGTGGGCGCCGGAGACGACGGCGATGAGGAGGCCTCCCACGAGGAGCAGGATGGCGGAGACGACCGAACGGCCGAGCTTCTTGGGGCGAGGAGTGCGGTTGACGGAGGTGGGGAGATGGTGACGGTTCGAACGAACACGGCGCTTGGACACGACGACTCCTGTGCGATAGGTCGCCTGATCGCGACCGCACATGAGATCACAAAAAACAGGTCTCGTCAACCTGTCCATGGTATCTGTTCCCGTGCTTCTCTAAAGTTTTTTGCTCATTTTGAAACTCCAAACGTCCATTAACTAGACGATCGTCCATTTAATGCACGCGACACGATCTGTGGATCACTCCTGTGATACGAAGGGTCGTAACCATACGGACTTAACGTTCTTCCCACGATTGAATCACGCGAAAGCCATTGAAAGTGATTTGAAATGTCTGTCCAAAAATATCTTGGACGAACTCATCGTTGCCACAGAATGTGGAAGTATTCCAAATGTCTCGCTGCCCGTCCTTAAAGAGTACTGGCATTGGCCCGTCCTCTTTCCATCTTGGAGGCAATCGGAATTTTCCTTGGTCAGCTTCAATCATAACGAGTCTCCCTGTACAATCAATATCTTGTATGACAGCAGTGCTTGATCGAGAAGATCGTGTGAGAGCAATGACGAGGATCACAACGATGGCAAGAAGAAAAATCGGGATGAAGGTTCGTGATTTCATAAATGTGTATTGAAGAGACCAGCTTTGTGAGCTGGCCGAGAGTGACCGGAACCCCCTGCCGGCTAGTAGTAGGCGATTCTGAAGGAACTTGTGGGTGCGAAGTAGGTGTCCATGGAGGACGTGGTTGCGTCTGCGAAGATGCACCACGTCGAGTAGCACCAGGAAGGCGTGCGGTGCCCCTTCTGCCCCTTGATGTTCACCGATCCTCCGAAGTTGTAGCTCGAGCCGATGACGGAGAGTCGGATGTAGACGTAGTAGGTGGTGTTGGCCTGAAGCTGGTAGGCTCGGCTCGTCCCGACGGTCGGGTTGAAGGGGTAGTTGGGGTCGCCCTGATGATCCGCGAAGGCGGTATCCATGTAGCCGGACGGCATCGTCGTGTACCAGCTACCTCCGTACTGGACCCAGTCCCAGTTCCAGATGTGCGTCTCCGCCTCGTATGTCGAGTTGCTGCCGAAGCTCGATACGCTGTTGAAGCGGATGTACTGCTGAACTCCTGTCGTGTCGCTGACGCGCGTCTGGACTCGGTAGGGAGCCCAGGACTCGTGGGACCACGAACGATCGTCAGTGGTGGCCTCGGTCTCCGATGGGTCTTCTTGCAGAACGAGAGTGATCCGGTTGGCTCCGCTGTGCAAGATCAGGTCATTTCCGGTCTCTGGCTGTACGAGGACTGCCGTCACGGAGGCCTGACCGTCTGACACGATGTCCTTTGCGCTCTCGAAGA
>DMMN01000352.1 GCA_003453835.1 Bacteroidota bacterium
ACCGCAGGGAGAAATCCTTTTTTCTGTTTAGATTTCTCAGTCGCTTCGCTCCTTCGAAATGACAAATATGGCTTATAAGACAGCCTCGTTCTCTGTTCGACTAGAAGAGTTGCAATGACTATACCACAATCCCACTTACGACGGGCTCGGCGCGATCGCAGTAGTCGTTTTGAAGATTCTACACTTTCCAGCCGTATCTCCCACCGGCAGGAAATAACTACAACTCCATTGATTCTAGGCCAACCATTGTCTACTTTCGTCAAGCTGGACGAAGTCATCAAGCTCCCTCCAAGCAGGCCTCCGAAAAACACCCGCAAGAAAGGATAACAGAATTCGATGGAAGAACTCGAAAAGCTCCTGAGCGAGATGGGTAACCTCGTCTGGGGCTATCCAATGCTGGCCCTCCTGGTCGGAACCCACGTGTTTCTGACGTTCAGGCTTCGTTTCATCCAGCGATACATCGGAAAGGCGATTCGGATCTCTCTTCAGCGATCCAGCGAGGGTAAAGGAGACGTGAGTCAGTTCGGTGCTCTAACGACGGCATTGGCCGCAACTATCGGCACGGGGAACATCATCGGTGTTGCGACGGCAATTGCGGCTGGCGGACCGGGTGCAGTCCTCTGGATGTGGCTCACAGGGGTTTTCGGGATAGCAACCAAATACGCCGAGGCCCTCCTCTCGGTGAAGTACAGAGTGACGATGCCCTCCGGACTGATGGCGGGGGGACCTATGTATGTTCTCGAGCGGGGCCTGAGAATGAAATGGTTGGGGGTGGTCTTTGCGGCGCTCACCGCTGTAGCGGCATTTGGGATCGGCAACATGGTGCAGGCAAATTCAATATCTTCCATGGTCCAGGAAACGTTTGATGTTTCTCCCTGGATTACCGGCATTCTGATGACGATTCTGACAGCCGTCGTTATTCTGGGAGGTATCAAGTCGATTGCAAGTGTCTGTGAGCGGCTCGTCCCGTTCATGGCGATTTTCTACGTGTTAGGATGTGTCATCCTGCTTGTGATGAACGCGTCATCGCTTCCATCGACTGTCATGTTAATCCTTGAAAGCGCATTTAGCGGCCAGGCAGCAATTGGCGGATTTCTCGGGGCCGGAATGAAAGAGGCCATAAGGTATGGCGTTTCCNNCGGGTCTTGGGAGCGCCCCCATTGTGGCCGCGGCAGCACAGACAAAGAATCCCGTGCGACAGGCCCTGGTCTCGTCCACCGGGACGTTCTGGGATACGGTGGTTGTTTGTGCGATGACGGGTTTGGTTCTCGTGAATTCGGGTGAGTGGATGAATGGTCTCGTAGGCGCCTCCCTAACGAAGGCCGCATTCTCAGACATCCCTGTCGTCGGTCCGCTCGTCTTGACGGTGGGCCTGATGACGTTCGTCTTTTCGACGATCCTGGGTTGGTCATACTACGGAGAGAANNCTAAGGCCGTGAAACCGTACCGATGGCTGTGGGTCTGTGCCGTGATGATCGGCTCTGTCCTCTCACTGCCCATCGTTTGGTCTTTCGCGGACATAGCAAACGCGTTGATGGCGATACCTAATCTTGTCTCGTTGATACTTCTGAGTCGCATTATTGTGAATGAAACCCGGGTGTACCTCTGGAGCGAGAATCTCGATAGTTCCGAGGTCAACTAGTCCGTTCTGGGTGCCGGAAGGGGACTTCAGGAAGCGAACTACAGGAAAGTTCTCCCTTTGGGAAACTGGTGAAGGAGGTGCTTGATGGCGAAGAGTCAAAATCCGAAATTTTATGTTCTGTACTCGGCACGTCACGAACAGTGCGGGAAGCGGATCGAAAGCCCTGATCCAAAACTATCCTCCAAGGAAGCCTTGGCGCGATGGTGTCATCGTAAGGAGAAAACGGGGAAGCTGAAGATGAGAGAACTGCACTGCTATGACTGCGGAGAGGATTTTCACCCCTCTCACATATGGATTGGCGAAGTAGATGGGCAGGTAGTAAAGGCCGTTGTCCCGCAGACGAAAATCAGCAAGTTCGACCCCAAGAAGTGGCCCCTCTTACCGAAGTAGGTTCTTTCCTCCCGACTGACATTCCCTCTCGGTCGTTCAATGCCTTGCTCCGTTCGGGCTCAAGTCGGCTTGAACTGAAGCCCGTAAGGCTCCCAAAAAGAAAATTCTTCAGCCGGATTGACTTTCAGGGAGTGTTTCCTTATAATCATTTGAAATGTAACGACTTATCCCTATCTCTTATCGCTCAATTCCGTCGGCGCACGAATGTCCAATACAGCCAAGTGGGTCTTGGGAATAACGATCGGCATAGTATTCTTCGGCGGCGTTTTCCTCTTCTTCGTCATCTCCGTCCTTTTCTTCGACACTGAGTACGATGATACATTGAGCACTTCGGGTGCGAAGATCGCCATCATCGAGCTGAATGAGCCCATCCTTTCGTCCACTGAGACCGTCAGACAGTTCAAGAAGTATCGCGAGAATAAGTCGGTGAAAGCCATCCTCTTCAGAGTGGATTCGCCGGGAGGCGGCGTTTCAGCCAGCCAAGAGATCTATGAGGAAGTGAAGAAGACCCGCGACGAAGGAAAGCCGGTTGTCGTCTCGATGGGCTCGGTTGCCGCAAGCGGGGGGTACTATGTTTCCTGCGGTGCGAGCAAGATCGTCGCAAATCCGGGTACACTGACGGGAAGTATTGGAGTCATATTCCAGTTCCTCCACTTCACGGAGTTGATGAACAAAGTGGGGATTGACGCGTCCACCTTCAAGACCGGCAAGTACAAGGATGTCGGATCGCCCTTTCGCAAGACGACCGAGGACGAGAAGAAATTCTTTGATCAGCTTCTTGCAGACGTCTATGATCAATTTGTCGGCGTGATCGTAAAGGAGAGGAAGCTGGACCGGAAGGATGTCCTCCGTTATGCCGATGGACGCGTCTTCACCGGTCGGCAGGCGAAGGAATACGGCTTCGTGGACACCCTTGGAACCATGGAAGACGCGATCAAGATCGCTGCCGACCTCGGAGGGATCGAAGGAAAGCCGAAACTGGTGAGGGAACGCAAGAGGAAAACTCTCCTGGAGAATCTGTTGGGAGAGACAAGCTCGACCCTGACCGATCTGCGAAACGAACTCTTCCGTCAACCGGTGGTGCAATACAAGTACACGGGATTCTAAGTGACAACACCATTTGTCGACGCCGTGGGACAAGACGTCTTGGTGGCGGTTGAACAAGAGCCGGCCATCGCGACCGTCTACCTCTTCGGCTCGTTCGGGACGACGTCTTTCCATCACGAGAGTGACATTGACCTCGGCATCTTNNCAGAAGATGGTGCCGCACGGGATGGAGTTCTTTGATCTCAAAGATCGACTCTCGACTCGATTGCACTGCGAGGTAGATGTCGTCTGCCTCAACAAAGCCGATCCGATCATTTCCATGCAGGTTCTTCGCAAGGGCCGGATCATTCTGGATCGCAATCCTCGATTGAGGCACGAGTTCTTCGTGCGAACGGTGAGCTTCTATGCGGACTTGAAGAGAGTCCGGAGGCCGATTGAAGCGGAGATTTCGAGGGGACACGTGTTCTCGTAAGAAGAGTGTCAACACATGGTTGATCGAGACATCATTCTTGGGAAGATAGGTGTGATTCAACGATGTCTCAGACGTATTCAAGACGTCACCAAGAACGACCCGGAGTTGTTGAAATCGTTTGATGTTCAGGACATCTTTGTTCTGAATCTCCAGCGCGCCGCACAGGCAACGATCGACATAGCAGCCCACATCGTCTCTACCGAAGGACTGGGCGTTCCCCATGAGTTGAAAGAGAATTTTGTTCTCCTGGAGAGGGCGGGGATCGTGGACGCGCGGTTGAGCACGAAGATGCAGAAAATGGTCGGCTTCCAAAATCTCGCCGTCCATGACTACCAGGAGCTCGATCCGGAGATCCTCAAAGCTATTCTGACTCATCACCTCAAAGACATCGAGCAGTTTTGTTCCGTGGCTGGACGAACGACAAGTTGAGGAGCGGATGCATCCGGTTCGCCTCAACATCCCTTTACCAACACCCTAGGAGGTTCAATGACAAAAGCTGATATCGTTGATGTGATTGCGGCAGCCACCGGGCTGACCAAGGTGGAGACGGAGGCCGTTGTAGACGGCTTCATCTCGACGGTCATCGACGCGATGAAATCGGGAAAGAACATCGAGATTCGCGGATTCGGCAGCTTCAAGGTCAAAAAGCGAAAGGGCCGCATGGCGCGCAATCCTCGCACGGGTGAGCAGGTGAAGGTGGAGGAGCACTTCGTGCCCATCTTCAAGGTTTCCAAAGACCTCAAACATCTGGTGGATGAGAACCTCAAGAAGACAATGCCGGCGGCGTAACGATGAAGCCAAAGTATTTGTGTTCGGAATGCAACACGGAAATTCAATGGGGCGATCGGTTCTGTGGCAAATGCGGGAAGGCCATAGAGTGGCCGGCATCCTTCTTCCAGGCTGAGCATGCTTCGCCCGACCCCCAACAGAGGGGCGCCCGAAGCGAATCGAGGAAATCTCAATCGGCCAAGAAGGAAGAATTCGGCAGCGGAGTTTCCTGGAAAGCGATTGCCGGCTTCGCGGCATTTCTCGTCATCGGCGCTCTGGCTCTTGAGATGCTCACCTCGAAAAAGTCCGAAATCGCACTCCCACCGCAAGCTCAGCCGGATCAACCTCCGTCTGCCAATATGGGGGCGCTCTCCCAGATCGAGGAACTTGAAAAGCAGGTGAAGGCCAACCCCGTCGATATGAAGTTAACCCTTGAGCTCGCAAACCTTCTGCACGACAACCGGTTCTACGATAGAGCGATCAGCTACTACTCGAGGTATCTTGGAAAGAATCCGAAAGACCCCGACGCGCAAGTAGATATGGGGATCTGTTATTTCGACCTGGGCAAACTTGACGATGCGCAGAAGCACATGCGGCAGGCTCTCAAGTGGAATCCCAAACACCTGCTTGCCCACTTCAACCTCGGAATTGTCACGCTCAAAGCGGGCCGGGTCAAAGAGGCCAATGAGTGGTTCAGGAAGACCGTCGCGTTGGACCCCAACAGTTCCGCCGCGCAACAAGCGAAACAGATTCTCGAACAGCATTCAACGCTCTAGGAGTCTGCCTGAGTAATCAGTTTTGCATTTCGGTCTGGACTCATAAATCACAACATTCATGAACGCCCGAATTCGTTCTTCGGGTCAAAACAAGGGAGGACGCAATGCCCAGTGGTAAAAAGCGGAAGCGCCACAAAATGGCAACGCACAAACGCAAGAAACGCTTGCGGAAGATGCGTCACAAGAAGAAGAATCGATAAGCATCAACTGACTAGACTCTGTTAAGCGATGGCAGGTCCAGCGTCAGGTCTTCCTCCCGTCCTCTCCTGAGGATGGGATATTGTTTTTTTTCGGATTTGCTCTGTTCTGCCACCCTGTCCAGGGAGCGGACCCGTTCGCGGTCTCGCTTCGGGGGCAGGGCGGATTTTTCTCCTCTCCAGTATTCCGTGAGCCGACTATGAGACTGCGTACTCTCCTCTTGTCTCCACTCCTCCTCATCCTCGCGATTCTCTTCTTGGTGACAAACACATGGAGTTGGGGGTTTTTCGCCCACAAAGAAGTTCATCGGTACGCCGTTCTTTCCGTTCCGGACGCGATGCAACCGTTCTTTGCCGCATACGCGGATAGTCTGATCGCGCGCTCGATGGAGCCTGACCAACGCGCAATCGTGAACCGAAAGGTTGAGGGCCCCTTTCATTTTATCGATATCGACCGTTACGGCAAGTACCCGTTTTCAGAGTTGCCGCGCAGGTACGAGGAGGCGGTGAAAAAGTACGGCAAAGAGACCGTCGATAGCAATGGCACCGTGCCCTGGCGAATTCAGGATTTCACAGAGAAGCTCACGAAGGCGATGAGGGAGAAGCATAAAAACGATATCCTCTTCTATGCCTCCAATCTTGGTCACTACATTGCCGACGCCCACGTTCCGCTTCATTCGGTGGAGAACTATGACGGCCAGCTTTCCGACCAGAAAGGCGTGCACGCCCGCTGGGAGTCACGCCTCCCGGAAATGTTTCGGAAGTCCTACGAGCTGAAACCATCGGCGGTGGAATACGTCGGAAGCCCGCTCGACGAAGCATTCCTCATCGTGCTGGAAAGCAATAGAATGGTCGACTCCGTTCTTTCGATGGACCTGAAGGCGAGGGAGGGGCTCACTGAGGCGGAGTTGTTCAAAGTAACGCAACGCCGCGGAAGAACCGAGTATCAATTCAGCGACGTGTACTACGGAAGGTATCACGAGCTCCTGGGAGGAATGGTTGAGAGAAGGATGCAAGAGTCGATCAAGCGAGTCGCGAGCTATTGGTACACTGCTTGGGTGGATGCGGGCAAACCTCACCTCGGAGGATTGAAGTGAGGCGATCCTCCTTACTCTGCAGCCGGTCGAACCTGAGGTTGTGCGGAGACCGAGGAGGTCGTTGATATTCCCAAAAACGGAATCAAGAGATTTGTCCGTTCACAGTTCCTGTGCGATTCTTGCTGACTGTTTCCTCTCAGAGCAGGGACTGAACGGTGCCGGCGGTTAAAAATCTTGTTTCTTTATCTCTATTTCTCTACTTTCTCGCACGACATTTTGCGTCAAGAACTCTACCTGAATGGAGGCTTCTATGGCAAATGAAAACGACGGAATGGCAAAAGGACTGATTGTTGGTTTCATCGCGGGGAGTGTTGTGGGGGCAATCCTTGCACTCCTGTACGCTCCGAAGAGCGGGAAAGAACTCCGAAAGGATATCAAGGAGAAAACCGTCGAGGTCGTCGAGAAGGGCGAGGAGTACGTGGCGAAGGCACGAAGTCGCGCCGCTGAGATCGTGAACGAGGGAAAAAAGAAGTCTGACGAGCTGATCTCCGATGCGCGTAAGCAGGCCGATTCCCTGATGGGTGATGCGGAGCGCATCCTCTCCGGCGCCAGAGGGAAACCCGGAGAAAGCGCGCGGTCATAGTCACGCAGGGCACGCGTCCGGTCGCGTCGCTCGTGCAGCACCGGCGATCGCGTTGAATCGAATCACTGTACCCGAACAAAGGAACCTGGCGTGGAAACTATACTCGTACTAGCTCAAGTGCTGGCGTTGTTGAGCGCCTCGGCACTCTGTATCTATTTGATCGCGGTTTTGGGTCAGTTCAAGAAGGATGTCTCGGAGCTCAACCAGCGCGCCAAACCGGTGTTGGAAAACCTCACCGAGATTACGGAGAAATTGAAATCGGCTGCAGGGAAGATCGACGATCAGGCAAACATCGTCCGGGAATCGCTGCAGTCGTTCAAAGACGTTGCGGATAACGTTGTGCTCTTCGAACGAAGAGTGCAAGAGCGTCTTGAAGAGCCCATCCTGCAAGTTGCCTCGATCATCGGCGCAACCGTCAGTAGCATCGCCGCGTTCTTTCAGCGTTACCGCGAGCAGTAGAACGATTTTCCTTACCCCTTGCTGTTCAAATGAATACGAAGAAGTAGCTCACAAAGGAGACTACCAGTGGCTAGCACGTCCCATAAAGAATATTCCGTCGACAAAATCCGCAACATTGCACTCATCGGTCACGGCGGGTCGGGCAAGACGACCATCACCGAAGCGCTCTTGTACTCCGCCGGGGCCACGACCCGATTTGGAAAAGTCGAAGACGGCTCCACCGTTTCCGACTATCATCCCGATGAAATCGAGCGGAAGATTTCGATCAACACAGCCCTGCTTCATTGCGATTGGCAGGGAACGAAGTTCAATATTCTCGATACCCCTGGGTACTCGGACTTCACCGGCGAGGTGATCTCTGCGCTGCGTGTAGCCGACGTTGCCGTCGTCCTGCTCAAGGCCGTCGAGGGAACGGAAGTCGGAACGGAGATCACGTGGGGATACATCAAACGATACCAGACGCCCTCGATGTTCATCGTGAACAAGCTCGACAATGAGAATTCGGATTTTGAGCGTTCCGTCAGCTCGGCTCGTAACCGGTTCGGAAGTGATGTGACGATCGTGCAGTTCCCGCTCAACGAGGGTTTGGCTTTCGATTCGATCGTCGATGTCTTGAGGATGAAGATGTACAAGTTCCATCGGGATGGCAGTGGCAAATTCGTGGAGGCCGAAATCCCCGCCGACGTGCAGGAGAAGGCGGCCGCGCTTCACGAAGAGCTCATCGAGAAAATCGCCGAGACGGATGAAGACCTGATGAACAAGTTCTTCGAAGTCGGCACCCTTCATGATCCCGACCTCCAGAAAGGACTGCAACGAGCCCTCAACGAGAGAAAGATCTTCCCGGTGTACTGTACGTCTGCCTCGATGAATATCGGTGCCGCGCTGATCCTGGACTTCCTGACTCAGTACGGTCCGTCGCCTGCCGGCCGGGGCCCGGTGCGCGGTTCAAACCTCGAGACGAAGCAGGATCTTGAAGTCGTCCCGAATCCTTCTGCTACGCCGTCGCTCTTTGTTTTCAAAACGGTTTCCGAGCAACATGTCGGAGAGCTTTCCTTCTTCCGCGTCTATTCGGGAACCGTCGCGGCAGGCCTCGATCTCATGAATGAATCAAACGGCAAGGCGGAGAGGCTCGGGCAGGTCTTCGTCATGAACGGCAGGGACCGGCGCGACGCAGGCAGACTTGTCGCAGGAGATATCGGTGCAGTCGTCAAGCTCAAAGATACGCATACCAACAACACCCTCAGCAGCAAAGCCTTCCCCGTCGTCTACCCCGTCATCGAATTCCCTGAGCCCGTCATCCGCATGGCGATCGCTTCCAAGTCGAAAGGAGACGAAGACAGGATCGCCACAGGCCTGCACACCCTGCATGAAGAAGATCCGACTTTTCTCGTACAGGTCGACGGTCAACTCAGTCAAACGGTCATCGCAGGGCAGGGTGAATTGCATTTGCTGATCGTGACGAAGCGGCTGAAGGAAAAATACGGCGTCGAGGTCGATCTTCACGAGCCGAAGATCCCCTATAAAGAAACAATCAAAGCGACCGTCGGTTCGGTTGAATACAAGCACAAGAAGCAGACGGGAGGCCGGGGTCAGTTCGGACACGTCTATTTGAAACTTGAGCCGCGCTCCAGAGGGGCCGGATTCGAGTTCGAAGATGCAGTCGTTGGGGGCGTGGTCCCGGGGAGATTCGTTCCTGCCGTCGAGAAGGGGGTGATCGAAACGATGCAGCGGGGAGTTCTTGCCGGGTATGAAGTCGTCGATCTCAGGGTTACACTCTTCGATGGATCGTATCACAGCGTCGACTCCGATGAGCATTCGTTCAAGATGGCGGGGTCGATGGCGTTTAAGAAAGGTTTTCTGGAAGCGCGCCCCGTCCTCCTCGAGCCGATCAACGAAATCGAAGTCGTTGTGCCGGAAGAATACATGGGGGACGTCATGGGAGACATATCCGGAAGGCGCGGAAAGATCATGGGAATGGAAACGGAAGGACCGTTTCAGAAGATCAAAGCAACGGTCCCGATGTCGGAGTTACACAAGTACTCTACCATCCTCCGTTCCATGACGCAGGGACGCGGCGTGTATCGAACCAGATTCTCGCATTATGATGAATTGCCGCGAGAGCTTGCAGAGAAGGTCATCGCCGGGAGCGAGAAAACAAAGGAGGCGGAGGCGTAGCCTTTCTCCTCCCTTCGGTTGGAAAGCTGATGCGCCTCCGAGAAAGAAAGAAGATCATCCTGAGCGAGTTCCGCTGTTTGGAACGAGACGAAGGATGCATCGGAGAGCCAAGAAGAAGAGGAAGAATCATCCTTCTCAGCCAACGGCAGATGCGCC
>DMMN01000292.1 GCA_003453835.1 Bacteroidota bacterium
CAAGCCGCAACACGGCGCTCGCACACTGTATACGCGAACGTAGAACTAACCTTGGCTTTATGAACAGTGCTCGCTCAACGGTTTTTGGTGTCATTCGATAGGCGCAGGTTGAGCAAGGTCAAATCTTGGATCACCAAAAACCGCTGCGTGTTGCGGCGGGACGTTATACAGCATTTGCGCCTGCGGGAGTGACAGGGAGGGAAGTGGATCGGTACCTTACGAGAGCATCTGGGCGAGGTGTTTTCTCGATGCGCCCAATGCCAATAGCGAGCGAACTAGGAGATCAAGCGAGACCGATGGATCACCTGCTTCCATCTTCGCAATCCTCGACTGGCTGGATTTCAACCGACGGGCAAGCTCCTCCTGAGTCAGTTTCTTCTCCCGACGGTACTCTTGGAGATTCTTACTCAATGCAAGCTTCAACTCTACATAGGCAACTTCTTCATCCGAAAGGTTCAGGAACTCACGAGCACTTCCAACCTTCCACCCTTTCGATTCCAGGCTTCTCTTCTTTAAGGATTTCATCTGTCTTCTCCTTTATGACTGATACAACCGAATCCGACGCTTACAATTCTCAAGTACTTCCTTTGGCGTTTTCCGAGTCCTCTTCTCGAAGACTTCCAGAATTACTATTGCATCCGAGTCAACACGATAGACAATCCGCCACGTCGTGTTCTCATCATCGATCCGAAGTTCGTGACATCTGGTCCCAATCGATGGCATTGGGCGGGAGTGCGGTAGTGAGAGCTTCTCGCCCATTTGAAGCCGTCGCAAATGATAGCCGGCTTCAACCCTTGCCCTACTTGAGAACCGAGGCGTCTTTACTTCACCATGCAGCCAGACGAGGGGTTTATCGGTTGTCTTCATGCGGACATATGATATGTCATTTTTGACATAGAGTCAAGTTCAGTAGATACACACGGCGCAAACGTCGTATAGCAGCGGCAACAACGGATAGGCGACCTTGAAGCTAAGTTTGGCTAAATGTCCCCGACTTCGTCGGGGTACAAAAGTGCTCGCAACGGCGTGTTGCCTAAACGTTTGGCGTCATTGGCTTGCGCCAAGAATTCAGACATGGACAGTTGTCCGTCTTTCATAAACAACCCTAAGGATCAAATCGTATGGAAATCAATTCGAGTTCACTCAAAAGCACTACAAGGCTTGCTGGCGTATTGTATCTCGTTTGGATAATAACAGGCCTCTATGCCATGTTTTATGTTCCATCACAAATCAATACACAGGGTGATATTGCCACCGCCGCGAAAAATATCCTGTCCAATGAGTTCTTGTTCCGAATAAGCATAATTAATGATCTTATCAGCAGCACCCTTTGGGTGTTTCTCGTATTGGTTCTTTATCGATTGTTCAAATCGGTAAACGATCGTCAGGCTGAACTCTTGGTAGCCTTGGTGATTGTGCAAATTCCCGTTGTTTTTGTAATAGATGCATTCAATATTACTTCGCTGATGATCCTGAAAGGCGAAATATTGAAAACATTTGAACCTAGTCAGAGACAAGATTTGGCGATGCTATTTCTTCGAATTAACGATTATGGGGTTTTGACATTAGAAATGTTCTGGGGGCTTTGGCTTTTCCCCTTAGCGATCCTTGTCTACAGGTCGCGCTTCCTTCCCCGCTTTTTAGGCGTCTGGTTGATGATCAACGGCTTCGCCCTGGTGGTCTTGTGCTTTACGGGTTTACTGTTACCGCAATACAAGGATATCGTTTATAAGATCGCGTTCCCAGCCATGCTCGGAGAGGTTGCCTTTATGCTGTGGCTTTTGATCAAGGGTGCAAAGGTGCAGTCAGTGAATAGCGCTCCCTATCAGAGGTAAACCAATGAACAGTATTCAAAAATGCCGCAAGCCAACGAACGCAGAACAGCACAAACCACGACACTCGCTCATTTGATATGGCTGTGTTGAAGCTGAGTTCAGGAATCAGTTGTGCTCGTTCCTCCGTTTTGCTCACAGAGAATTTGCCCTTTGACAGTTCGCAGAAGCGTTGCTTTGTTGAGCGAAACGTTAGGCGTCACGGCCCTATAGATCGATAAGTACGTTGATCGTACCGAACGAATGTGAACAATCTACACGACAACTTGCTGGCCACTTGGAGAACCAATAACCGAGTGACCGAGTTTTTCTTTGAGAATCTTCCGAACGAACTGTGGAGCATGAAGATACCCGGCGCCCCACAGCGGACCATCCGCATGATCGCCGGCCATATCCATAATGCACGGTGCATGTGGATCAAAATGATCGGAAAACGATATGGAATCAAGACACCGAAAAGCGTTGACCGCAGACGTGTCAGTCGAACCGAATTACTTCGTGCACTAAAACGAAGTAGCCAAGGGGTCATCGAATTACTCAAGGCCGGTCTTGATCAAGGGGGAACGTTGAACAGGAGCGTTCCGTGGGCCAATATCCCCTCCGATGTAGTGCACTTTATGGTCTATCTTGTGGCCCACGAGGCTCACCATCGCGGACAAATTGTTCTGGTAGCTAGAGAACTGCATCATCGTCTCCCGCAGAGCATTACGGCTGGTCTTTGGCAATGGAAAAAGCGATACCGAGAAACTACCAAACAACGAACGGGCGGCGCATAACAGAACCTATATTGTCACGAAGTGACGCCGTTGGCGAAAAAGAAAGGTAAGAAGAAGCGAGCGACGTCGGGTTGACCCCGAATGACAGCATTTCGGGGCAAGGCTGTGCAATCGGAAACCCCCTCCCGATACAAGACATCGGGGCAAGTGGTCGCAAAGCAAAGTTGTCTGGAACGGCCATCGCAAGAGAGGATGCGAGTCACAACGTGATGCCTTTCGGCAGTTGCCTTTTCATGATGTGACGGAGAGGACCACATTGCTTGCGGAACTTGCCAAGCACTTGAGAGACGTCATACACTAGCATCGAAATCATTGTCAGGAAGCACCATGTCCAAAGACCCCTATCGGCGGGTAGCTGGTCTGTTCGACACGATCTNNCAAGACCCCTATCGGAGAGTCGCCGGCCTGTTCGATACGATCTTTGAGCCCATGAACCGGGGACTCAGGCTAATCGGTCTGGGCATGTTCCACCCTGGAAAAGGGAGCGCTGTCCTGGACGTCGGCTGCGGGACAGGAGTCCACCTGGATCTCTATCGAAGGTACGAATGCGCTCTCTTCGGTATCGATGCATCCGAGTCGATGTTGGGTGTTGCGAAGAAGAGATTGGGTGAAGCTGCGAACCTACGCTTGGGGAATGCGTGCGAGATGCCCTTTGACGACCGCACATTCGATTTGGTGATCTCAATGCTCGTGTTGCACGAGATGGACCAATCGTCACGAGTGCGGGCAATCGACGAGATGAGGCGCGTCCTTAAGGACAATGGTCGCATCTTGCTGATTGACTTCCATCCCGGCCCTTATCGTTTTTTCAAAGGATGGCTCACACTGCTTGTGATCTTCCTTTCTGAGTTAGCGGCGGGCCAGAGGCACTTCCGCAACTACCGCCATTTCATATCGATCCGAGGGTTGTCCACCCTCATACAGACAGACAAGTTTACGATTGAACAAGGGAAAGTCGTGGGTGGAGGCGCCTTGGTTCTTTGCCTGCTACGAAAGAGGTAGAGATCTAAGCTTAGTGATTATCGTAAACCGGTCACTCAAGCAGTTTCTGATCTTGACGAAGTGCTGCGCATAACACGCCGCACTGTGAGGCTCCGTTCTCTTCGTCTGGGGCGCACGGGACCGAACATTCATCCGAAGCTCGGCTATTCTCACATTCTCGCTGTCCACATAATTGCCTCTATGAACGACATCGCGGCGATCAACAGCCAGGAATTAACGGTCAACCTCGGTGGTCATCCACACTTTGTCGACGTTTCCGGAGCTATGTCCGGCAAGACAGCGCTCCTGGTCTGTCACGGCGGTCCGGGTTACTCCGAACTCGCTATGATTCGAGCCGGCGCGTACTCGCGTTTGCAGGAACAGGCAATAGTTGTCATGTGGGATCAGCGTGGAACCGCTCGCTCGTATGACGAGACGATCTCTCCTGCAAGAATGACCGTAGAGCAACTCACCAATGACACCATCGAACTTACGAACTGGGCTCGCGAGAAGTTCTCATCTGAAAAGGTTCATATCTTCGGCCACTCCGCAGGTGGTTGCCTGGCGCTCCTTGCAGCTTATCAAGCTCCGGCGCTCTACCATACGGTATTTGCTCTATCCCCACATATAAGCATCGGGAGAAGCACAGCCATCACCTACCGTGAGCTTCTGGCTCTGGCTGAGCAGCGACAAGATACCGAGGCGATGGCGGAGCTTCGGCAGCTCGGCCCACCACCGTACCGCGACCTCCGACACGGAATCGAGCTCCAGGCGAAATGGGTTATGGCTTTTGACCGCTTGGTGTTGGGCGGTCCAGATCGCGCGACCGAGCTGTTCTCGCGCCGGCAGTCCATACCGGGCTACACACAAGAAGATTACCATCGAGCACAACGAGGCCTGGAGTTTTCCAGTCGCACATTGTTTGATGACGCCGTTTCAATCGACTTGTTCGATCGTATCTCTGAGTTGAAAATGCCTGTTACAATCGGCCTTGGACGGCACGACCTGCTGAACTGCTCTGAAGTTGCCGCCTCGTGGCTCGAGCAAGTGAAGGCACCGCAGAAGCGCGTTCACTGGTTTGAACAGTCGGCACACTTTCCGCACTTTACGGAGCCAAGCAAGTTCCAGAACGCGCTACTGGCTACCATACAACAAGGTACCGTCGATAGTGACGGCGGTTAACTTGAGTGGTTGCTGACTCTTTCAAGTTCTTCTCCCCGTGCGCTGCAACGACCAAGTGTAAGCACGACCCCCCTCAGAAGCAGGCAATCACCTTGCTTGACCTCCCATTCCACCGTATCTTTCCCACCAGCCATCGCGGTNNCCTGGATCATCGCCGGGTAGATCAACGTTCCGCCACCGAACCATCGACTAATTCTATGGCCCCCGGCTCCGAAGACCTTCAACAAGAGCAACCCGACTCTTCATCGGAGACATTTGAACGGTGGTTGCCTCTCTGCCGATTGGCCGCCTTCATTCTCGTCGCGTTCGTCATGCTCGGAGCAATCCTCACTGCAACTCGGGGCGCCAAGGGAGACATCGATGTTTTCATCCACGCGGCAAGACTGGTGTTGGAAGGGAAGAACATCTACGACATCCCGAACCAGCTCGGGATCTATTATCTCTACCCTCCTCTCTTCGCGATTATCAACATTCCCCTCACGCTCATCCCCATAGACCTCGCGATCGTCATCTGGTGTGTTGTGACGGTCGTGCTCCTCGGCTGGTCCATCGCCGTCTTCTACCGGGCGATGACCGGCGTGAGCTTCTTTGCCATTCCTTCTAGAACCCGTTGGACTATCGGAGTCTTTTCCGTTTTGCTCGTCGAGCGATTCATCGAAACTCATCTCGTTCTCTCTCAAGCCAACGCATTGATCCTCGCGGCTTCCGTGGCGGGCCTGTACTTGTGGTCACGCGAAAAGAACGCTCCCTCCGGACTTGCGCTCGGTATCTCCCTCATCATCAAGCCGCTCACATATCCCTTCGGGATTCTCTTCCTCGCGAGGAGAGACTTCAGAGTCTTGATCTCCATGATCGTGGGTGCACTCGGTGGAGTCCTCCTCCCGGCACTCGTATTTGGCTTCGAGCGGAATCTTCAGTACCACATGGAGTGGTTCGAGAAAGTCATTCTTAAGCACCAACCGGGATACGCAGGGTGGGTGGACACGTTCAACTTATCGTTTCAGGCGCAGCTCTTCCGTTTTTTTACGGACATTCCTTCGTTCTACCACGGCACTTCCCAGTATGCCTTCACCATTTGGAGGGCTCCATCTGGAATCCTTACCGTCGCAAACTGGATCCTGTTGCTCACGGTGCCGCTCCTTATCATCCTCTTTGCGATTCGATTCCGGAACAGCGCACCACTCGTCTCGAAATGGGGGAGCGTCGCTTTCGTGTTCAGCCTGATCCCTCTTTCTTCCACAGTTGCTCAGGAACATCATTTCGTTCTGTTGCTCCCCGCGTGCGTCTATGTGGTGTATCTCTGGGCTGAACGTGGTCTCGACGAACGTTGGTTTCGCGGATTGGTCATTGGGTTCTTCGTTCTCACGGAGCTCACAACCCGGAAGATCTGGGGAGTATTCCTCAGCGAGGTGTTCATCGCCCTCGGCTGCATGACGTTTGGAACGCTCCTTCTTTCGCTGGCTATCGTGCGCGGAGGTCTCTGCATCGAAAAGAAAGATCAGCGGGCTCGTCTGAGCGAGGGTGACCATTAGCAGGATGCTGAAGAACTCTTTTTATTTGCCACAAAGGCACCAGGTCACAAAGGGTTTGGGGGAAAAGCTGGAAAGCGATCGACCTTGAGTTGTGACAGTTGCTTTCGCAACTATTGAACTACGCCTCCGGCTGTCCTCCGTGCCTTCGTAATCTTGGTGGCAGATTTTATTCTTTTTCAGCGGTGTTGGTGGGATTTGCCACCGGCAAGAGGTTTTGACGCGAGAAAACGCTCAGTCAGGTTTAGCTCGATGGAAGCAAGAGAAATGAAGAGGTGGGACGATGTTGGCCGGTGTGGATCGGATGGAGAGAAGTTGTTATTCCTCTGAAGAGTTTCTGGCGGCTTTCAACGTGTTGCTCAGCAACATCGCAATCGTCATGGGGCCGACGCCGCCAGGCACCGGCGTGATTGCCTTCGCGACGTGCCGTGCTGATTCAAAATGAACGTCGCCGACGAGGCGATAGCCGCCTCTCGCGGCCGGGTCGTCTATTCTATTGATGCCGACATCGATCACGACGGCGCCTTCCTTCAGCATCTCGCCGGTGATGAATTCGGCTTTGCCGATCGCCGCGATGAGAATATCTGCCGTCTTGATGTACATCCGCAGGTCCTTCGCCCCCGTGTGTGCAACCGTTACGACGGCATTCGCTCCCGCTTGTTTCTGCAAAAGTATGTTGGCAATCGGCTTACCGACGATGTTGCTTCGACCCACGATGACGACGTGCTTGCCTGCCGGATCGTTCCCGCTCCGCATCAAGAGCTCTTGAATCCCCGCCGGCGTGCACGGCTTAAACGTCGGCCCGCCAACGACCATCCTGCCGACATTGATGGGGTGGAAACCGTCTACATCCTTCCCGGGGCTGATCGCCTCGAAGACCTTCTGTTCGTTGATGTGTTTCGGGAGCGGCAACTGAACAAGGATTCCGTGAATCTTCGGGTCGTTGTTAAACTCGTTGACCTTTTCAAGGAGTGTCTGTTCGGAAACCGTCGCGGGCAATTGTTCCGTCACGGAGCGAAACCCTACCTCCTCACATCCCTTTCCTTTCATTCTCACGTAGACTTGAGATGCGGGATTTTCACCGACAAGGATAAACGCAAGCCCCGGCGTGACGCCTCTTGTCGTTTTGAGGAGTTCCGTTCCTTCCTTGACTTCCCGCTTGATCTGCTCAGCGATCTGTTTTCCGTCGATGATTTGCGCTGACATTGGAGATTGGTGGGGCGTTCTGTGAGATACGCGAGGATTAGNNTTGAAGAACACTTCTTCTGAGCCACTAAGACGCCAAGACACCAAGTTATTCTGGCTGAAACAGCATCTGAACCGTGATTCACTTGGCAAACATACTCTTCTGTTTTGCCTTCGTAGTGACTTTGTGTCTCGTGGCTGATGCTTTTGGCTTGTTCAACATCCCGTTAGAGGAAGCCGGGGAAAATGATTTGCTCGATCTTCGAGGCCTTTCCCGTCTCGGCATCCACCTGGATGTAGACTGCGCACATCCGCACATCGTGTTCCGCCAGCTCGAACTTGTGCGGCGTCTGGTACTGAAACCGCTTGATGGCGATCTCCTTTTTCATCCCGATGACGGAGTCATACGGCCCCGTCATGCCGACGTCCGTAATGTACGCGGTGCCTTTCGGCAAGATCCGCGCATCGGCTGTGGGGATGTGCGTATGCGTCCCAATGAGGGCACTGACCTTGCCATCAAGGTGCCAGGCAAGCGCCATTTTCTCCGCGGTCGCCTCGGCATGCATGTCGATGATAATGACCTTTGTCTCCTGCTCGATCTTCGCATGCGCCCACTCCGCTGACTTGAACGGATCGTCAATGGGCTGCATGTAGGTGCGCCCCTGGAGGTTTACAACACCGACCTTCCCCTTCTCTTTCAGATCGTACACGACGAAGCCGTAGCCCGGATTCTCCCGGGGATAGTTCAGCGGACGAAGGATATTCCTTTCCTTTGCCAACAGCGTCTTCACCTGCCACCGGTCCCAGATGTGGTTTCCCGTCGTAATCACGTGGACGCCCAGCTCAAACAGCATCTTCGCTTCTTCGTCCGTGATGCTCTTCCCCTGATTCGTGTTTTCGCCGTTGACGATGCAGAAGTCAATCCGGTATTTCTGCAGGTATTGCTTGAGAATGGTGGCGACAAGTGTGAGACCGGGCTTGCCGTTGATATCACCAACAAAGAAGATATTGATCGGTTTCGACAACGAGGACTCCCTCGGGGAGCTGACGCTTCCCGCTCTGCACGGTTGAATGAAGTGTCTTGACCCCGAAACGGATTCGAGTGTCGAGATCGAGATTCGGGGCGATTGAGAACGGTGTGAATATAGATGAAAATGCCGTGAAACAAAAGGAGAAAGTAAGCGGGCGAGCAGGCGGCACTCTTACGCGGAGAAGAACTCAAAAGCGCGGATGCTACGATCTCGTTCTCCTGACGCGCTGGAGGATAAACTTGTCGAGCGCCGCGAGGGTAAGAAGTGAGATGATCACCATGATGCTGATCTCTTCGGATCGCTCGGAGGAGGACGGCCTGATGTTCCGTCCGATCAAATCTGTCGATTGTTCCTTGAAGTAACTCTTGGCCTGATCATAGTAGCCGGAATACGTCTTCATCATCCCATCGAACGTGGAGGAGCGTTCTGTCTTTTGTTTTTGCCAGAGGGCCGGCGAAGAGACCGCGTATCCCAATACGCTCAACACCAGCATCATCGCAAGGATGTTCCCAAGGTTGTCGACGATCTTCCGCGTCCACGCCGGATGATTCACCGGAATGATGCCTGTCATCACCCGCCGCGTGAACTGTTGCGACGGGTTCGTGAGAGGTATCGAGCGAGCTTCACGTGTGAGCGCCCGCTGAAGCTCCATCTCTTTCCGGCACTGTTCGCACTGCTCGAGATGAGCCGTAAGTGCCGTCCGCTCGCCATTCTGAATCGTTCCGTCGACGAGATGGAATATCTCTCGAGTGGTGAGATGATCCATACCTACGCTCCTTCTATCTTGTCATGTTGATGCAGCGCGGAATACTCGCGTCCAAGCCGCCTGACCACGCCATTCCTCAACAGCATCCGTGCGCGAAACAATCGAACCTTCACCGTACCGAGCGGCGAGCCCGTCACGTCGACGATCTCTTCGTAACTCAGGTCTTGGACAAGNNAGAGCGTCAGTATCGAGCGATAGGTTTCCGGGAGCTTCTCAATCTCTTCAGCAACCGCTTGTCGAAATTCCGAGGATTCGTATTCGAGGTCCGCCGACTTTTCCTCCGCCGGGAGGTCGATTTGTTCATCCTTCTCTTCATCGAGGGAGACGAGCCGAGCCTCATCCCTCTTGCTCAAAGCCGTAGCGCAGACGTTGTAGACAATCCTGTAGAACCAGGTGGAGAAACTCGATCTCCACTCGAATCGGGGCAAGGCGTTGAAGGCCCTGATGAAAGCGTCCTGGAGCGCCTCTTCGGAATCCTGGCGATTCGACAGCATGCGCATCGCAAGAGTCATCGCCCTGTCCTTATGACGATCGACCAACTCGGCGTATGCGCGTTTATCGCCCTCCAAAACCCGCCGTATGATCGAAGAATCCTGGTCTTGCATTCACTCCCCGGTTAGCGTGTGCATATACTTTGACCGGAAAAAAGCGGAAAGGGTTTCCCGTTTCTTGAGCCGGCGATCCCACGGCGATTGAGAGAACGCCTCATATGCCATGAAACCTTGCCGCAGAAACTCAGGTCAAAATTACTAAAGCAGGTCGCGAACATCAAATCAACAATTGGAAAGGGTAGACTATGAACGGCGAATTCCTGATACCGGTCTTCTTGTTCGGCGGCACTGCCGCTGTACTGGTTGTGTATTTCAATAACCGGCATAAAGAACGAATGGCAATGATTGAGAAAGGCGTGAGCCCGGCCGAGTTCAAGGGGACTCCGCTTCGAGAGATGTTGCGCGCAAACCCGCTTTCCAGTCTCAAGTGGGGCCTCCTTACCATGTTCGTCGGCATCGGACTGATGGTTGGAACATTCCTCGAACGAAGCCTCTACTGGCACGATTCCGTCTACCCCGCATGCATGCTGATCTTCGGCGGGCTCGCTCTGATTCTCTTCTATTGGATCGCTTCGAGAAAATTCAAAGCGGACTAGCGGACGCGAATCCGACACGATTAGATTGAAGTAATGTAACTCAAGTTGACCGCCTCAGG
>DMMN01000226.1:0-2320 GCA_003453835.1 Bacteroidota bacterium
CATCGCAGTACGCGCGGTGGAAGCGTGCACACAGACTACGGTCATGGTGAGGCAAGAGAGTGTACTGGATCACTTCGCCGTGTGGGTAAGCCCGGATACGATCGAGCATTCTCAGAGCACGACGATCACTGTTGTTGCACAAGATCTAAGTAATAGAGAAATATCAATCTATGGTAATACGGTCATGACATTTACGACTGATAAACCTGAGTACGGGAGCTTCAGTCAATCGGCCTATTCGACTTACGCTCTTGCGAGGGCTGGCGGGGTGGTGTTTGTGGCGGACAGACAGAACCCAGTAGGTCTTGATCCGCAGCGGGTGGTGGTTACAGTGACGGGAGCAGCGAAGAGCGGGAGCGGCAGGATGAATGTTATGGGGGTCCTTGAGTATACTCACTTTACGCAGGGTGATTCGATATGGGCTGATTCGCTGTATGACAATTCAAAGACTGAAAGAATTAGTGGCAAGGGATGTGCGTTAACGGCAATCGCAATGGTTATGAAAGCATTTGGAGTTGATGTAGATCCTGGTTCATTAAACAAGTGGATGAAGGGCAAAGATGGGTTCGATGGTCTCAATGTTAAATGGTGGTCCATTGATGGATTCGCTGGCAATAACAAAGTGGAATATCGCGGCCAAGAAGCCTACGGTATAGGGTATGACAAGACAACCAGAAGAATAATCATTCCGCAGCCGATCAATCTCACCGACATGGATGTACACTTGAACAAAGGATTGCCGATCATCGCACAAGTACTCAATCCGACCACAAACAACGCCCATTGGGTTCTGGTAAGCAGTAAGCGGAATGGAGAATACAATATCCTTGATCCGGGCGGATATTCCAACCGAACAACTCTTAGTGGTGCCTACAAGAATTCGGTCTATAGATTCATTCTCTATGAACAGAAGTAAACTTGGTGTCTTTATTTGGAGGGAACTAGTATGTGGAAATTGGCTGTGATCACTTTGACAATCTTCCAGACCCTAGAAACCGCTCATCCTCAGGAAAAAGTGCATATGGGGCTGACATCATCGGATAACGTTCATTTTGTTGTTACAGATCCTTCGGGACGCAGAGCGGGTAGGGATCCAAGAGGCGCAGCAAGTCGTGCGGAGGGAATCGAGATCGGAGGAATTCCAAATGCACATTATGCCTTCGAAAGCGTAGGTGATATTCCCGATTCGAACGAAACACCCAATCCAATCTATTATCATGAATTTGCATACACGTTTGGTTCCCCTCAGGGTGATGGACTCTATAAGATCGAAATGATAGGTATAGAATCGAGCCGATTTGATTTTTACATCAGCGTTGACCCAGCGAGTGGTTCAGCTCGCCAGAGATGTCGCTTCGTACTAAAAGGTGCAGTCATCGAGCAAGACAGCATGTTAACCTATCACCTTCTATATAACGGTGCTCTAGATACACCAATTCACTTCAAGAAGATTGCTTTGCCTTCCACCCTTCGCCAAGACCTTTCAGCCGCCTACAAGCTGAACCTGCTCGGCGACAAGAAGCTCTTTGATGAGCTCAATAATCAGCTCGACAAATTCGAAAGAACGCTTACCAAGGGGAAAGAAGACTCCGTCAAAGCCCGAAAAGAACTCGAAGAGTTCGAGAAGAAGATCGACAAAGAACGGGAAGAGACGACTAAGCATGAGCAGAGAGGCCAAAAGGACAAACGCTTCCTTGCAGCGGATGCCTATGAGATTCTCAAAGAGGATATTTCCCTCCTCAGACGTCAGTTTCCGGACAAGCAGGGGAGGTAAGTTAGGGATTCCAATCGAGCAAAGGCAGCGTTAGACCGAAACCTCCCGAACGACAGAAGCAATACATCAGCAAAAGGAGTGCGGGTATGCGCAAGACGATGATCGTACTTGGACTGAGCCCACTTGTTCTCGCAATGACGGCGGCCTTTGCGCAAACGGTCTACAAGATTCCCTTTTCCTCAACGGGGAACACGCTCGAGCTCACCGTCGCAAATACGTCGCCCGTTTCCGTATCGGCAATCAAGGTCGAGGCACAACAAGCTCCATCCTGGCTTCGCTTCACATCTAAAGAGGTTCATCTTCATCGGATCGAGGGCGGGAAGGAAGCATCAGCTCGTTTCTCCTTTGCGGTCGACAAATCCGCTCCGGTCAATACCGAACACACCCTAAGCTTTGCCGCAACAGCTCGGTCGGGTGANNACCACGATCTCCTACCAACTCCCCATTGCTGCCAACACGAGCCTGAAGATCTTCAATCTTCTCGGCCAGGAAGTGGGAACGCTCTTCGAGGGAGAACGTCCCGCCGGGCATCATCAACACGTGTGG
>DMMN01000226.1:2421-6322 GCA_003453835.1 Bacteroidota bacterium
TCCCGGAAGTAAAAGGTCGCCTTCAGCCCGGTTCAGACGGAGACGAAGGCGACCTTTAGCCAAGGCAATGCTGCTGCTGAAGCAACTTCGGCCAAAGCTTGCCGCCGGCTGCGTCGTTGGATTCCCTCTTGCATAATTGGCCGTTCATCTGTCGGCTTCATCTGTCAAGAATCTCCTCTTTTCATCTCTTCTTGCCCTTCAGTCGATTTGGCGTTACCTTTTGCCATTCGTTCTTCCTTTAACGTTCTTCCATGCTGAGACCGGCGGAGACCGCTATTTCTACCATACGCTTTGATCGGAAACAATATCCCGATAAAACGCTTGTCGACCTGTACGAATCCCTCCTTCTCCCACGCCTGATCGAAGAGAAGATGCTGCTCCTTATCCGCCAGGGGAGATTGACAAAATGGTTTTCCGGTGTCGGTCAGGAAGCTATCGCTGTTGGGTGCACAAAGGCGCTCCTTCCCACCGACTACATTCTCCCGCTCCATCGCAACCTCGGCGTTTTCACGTCTCGATCCGTGCCGCTGGAAAAGCTCTTCGCCCAGTGGCAGGGGAAACGGTCCGGATTCACGAAGGGCCGCGACCGATCGTTCCATTTTGGCGCTCCGGGTCATCGAATCATCGGAATGATATCCCACCTTGGCGCAATGCTCGGCGTTGCCGACGGCATCGCGCTTGCGAGCAATCTCGAAAAGAAGGACGAGATCGCATTGGTGTTCTCGGGCGACGGAGGGACAAGCGAAGGGGATTTCCATGAAGCGTTGAACGTTGCAGCAACCTGGGACCTGCCGGTTATCTTCCTGATCGAAAACAACGGATACGGACTCTCCACCCCTTCGACCGAGCAATTCCGGTGCCGCCAGTTTATCGACAAAGCGATTGGTTACGGCATCGAAGGCGTGCAGATGGACGGCAATAACATCCTGGAAGTCTACGACACAACCTGCAAGATCGCGCAGAAGATGCGAATCGATCGGAAGCCGGTGCTTCTGGAGGCGCTCACGTTCAGAGTCCGTGGACACGAAGAAGCTTCGGGCACAAAGTACGTTTCAAGGGAATTGATCGATCGTTGGGCGATAAGGGATCCCGTGGAAACTTATCAACGATATCTCATCGAGAACACGCTCCTCACGGACGAGAAGGTGAGGGAGTTGAGACAACAACTGAAGGAGGCGATTGACCGTGACTGGGAGAGCGCCCTTACCGAACCCAACATCGCCCCGTCCGAGGCGGGGGAACTCTCCGATGTGTACGCCCCGCCGCGCATCAAGCTCACCGAGCCAAACATCGAGGGGCAATCAACCAAACGATTCGTGGATGCCATCAGCGACGGTTTGCGGCAGGCCATGGAGCGTGACTCAAAGCTCGTATTGATGGGGCAAGATATTGCCGAATATGGCGGCGTGTTCAAGGTGACCGAAGGGTTCGTGCAGCAGTTTGGCAAAGAGCGCGTGCGAAACACGCCGTTGTGCGAGTCGGCAATCCTCGGTGCGGGAGTAGGTCTTTCGATCTGCGGACGCGCATCGATGGTTGAAATGCAGTTTGCCGACTTTGTCGCATGCGGCCTCAACCAGATCGTGAACAATCTTGCCAAGACCCACTATCGATGGGGGCAACCGGTTCACGTCACCATACGGATGCCGACCGGAGCAGGCGTCGGAGCCGGGCCGTTTCATTCTCAAAGCAACGAGGCGTGGTTTACTCACATCCCGGGCCTGCGCGTCGTCTACCCCTCAACGCCCTTTGATGCCAAGGGGCTTCTGACATCCGCCCTGATCGAGCCGAATCCCGTCCTTTTCTTCGAGCACAAGCTCCTCTACCGAAGCATCGACGGATCGGTTCCGGACGGATACTATAACCTTCCTCTGGGAAAGGCATGCGTCGTTCAGGAGGGGACGGACGTCACCGTCGTAACATATGGTCTCGGTGTGCACTGGATCAAAGAACTCTTATCGGAATTTTCCGATATTAGCGTCGAGGTCATCGATCTGCGAACGTTGTTGCCGTGGGACAGAGAGGCTGTTTTCACATCGGTCGAGAAGACGGGAAGATGTCTGGTTCTGCACGAAGATACGGCCGTCGGCGGTTTCGGCGCCGAGATCGCGGCAACAATCGCAGAAGAACGATTTCAGATTCTCGACGCGCCGGTGGCGCGGCTGGGTTCACTCGAAACGCCTGTGCCCTTCAACGTCGAGTTAGAGAAGCAGTTTCTGGCAGCCTCCAGACTGAAGGATAAACTTCGCAAGCTCGTAGCATACTAACGCCGCTCGTTCCCGGAAATTGCGTTGCGACAACACGCGGTGACCGCGGAACAGAAAGACAAAGAGCACAATAATGACCATCCATGAGCTTCCAACGCCCGCGCTGCTGGTTGATGTCGACATCCTTGAGCGTAATTTAGCCCGGATGCAGGATCGTGCAAACCGCTTTGGCGTTTCCCTCCGTCCACACATCAAAACGCACAAGTGTATTGAAATCGCCAACCACCAGATGGAGATGGGTGCCCGTGGAATTACCGTCTCGACTTTCTATGAGGCGGAGCAGTTCGCCGCCGCGGGATTCAGCGACATCACCTGGGCTTTCCCCCTTCCTCCGGTCTACGCAGTGAAAGCCGCCGAGCTCAATCAGAAGACGACCCTCCGCCTCGTTATCGACAGCAAGGAGGCGAAAGATTGTCTCGAGAAGATCGGGCGCGTGAATGGCGAGCGCATGCACGTGTGGTTGAAGGTCGACTGTGGCTACCATCGCGCCGGTGTGGATCCCGGTTCGCCTCTTGCCGAAGAGCTTGTGCGATCACTCAACGAGTCCGGCAATCTGATCTTTGACGGCATCCTTTCGCATTCGGGCTACGCCTACAACGCCCGGAATCGAGAAGAGATCCAACAATACGCCGAGAAGGAACGTTCGGTGATGGTGGAGTTTGCCGAACGGATGCGCTCAACAGGCCACACGGTCCCGATGGTGAGCATCGGCTCCACGCCCGCCATGTCTGCAGCGGAACATCTTGACGGCATCTCCGAGGTTCGCCCGGGCAATTATGTCTTCTATGACTACACACAGGTGATGATCGGAAGCTGCGGCGTGTCGGACTGTGCCCTCACGGTTCTTGCCTCCGTGGTTTCTCATCAACCGGGCGCGAGGCATTTCATCACGGACGCTGGGGCTCTTGCGCTCTCCAAAGACGCCGGACCGACACACCTTGACAACGACATGGATATGGGGATCGTGTACGAGGACTACGCCCGCAAACGCCTCCACCCGCACATCCATGTTCGAACACTCTCTCAGGAACATGGCAAGGTCGTCTGCTCGGATCCCACATCGATTGAAGGACGCTTTGCGGTTGGAGACACCGTCCGAATCCTTGAACATCATTCTTGTCTCACGGCGGCGAATTTCGACTACTACTACATCGTAAAAGGAGACGAGGTGACGGACAAGTGGAAGATCTTAAGAGGAAGAACGTAATCCATCTGCGGCTATCGTGATCCTTCGAATCCCCCTCGACTTTCCTACTTCATTCTTCACATCCCCCTGGCAACTCCAAGGCACGCTGTTGACCGAGGCCGCCAGAGTTGATATACGAGTTGCAATCGAAACTTGATTATCTTAGTTTGCACCTGAACAGTTGCCAACGGTATGCACCAAGATCCCTTCAAAAAGTCCAAATAGCGGGAGATGAGGAATGAGCAAAGCTCTTTACTGAAAACCTGCATCACACATCGTTGTGGTCGAGATAAGAAAACCGAAGTTCTTCATCATCAATCAACAATTTGCGTTTCATCGTAACAGCTCAGCCAAAGTAAGTAGCAAAAGCTGTCTAACCACCGATGGCACATGCCTGCCTGCTCGCCTCGCGGCCGCTTCGGCCCAGCGTGCAGGCACGTATAAACGCGGA
>DMMN01000225.1 GCA_003453835.1 Bacteroidota bacterium
AGAAGTGTTGCGAGCCGCGTTCACCAGCAAAGTAGACGTGGTAATCCCACAAGCTGACGCCACCGTTCTCTGCAATGCCCGACTTGATCTTCACGACGGCGGCAGGTCGGAATGTATCAAAGAAAAACTCTTCCTTTCTGCTCCAGGCAACCTGAACCGGCTTTCCACTCAGCTTCGCGAGGCGAGCCGCTTCCACGGCTTGAAGGTTTCGCGTCTTCCCGCCAAATCCCCCGCCGACAAACGGAGTAATGACGCGTACCTGTTCCGGCGCAACGCCAAGCTCCCTGGCGATCTCTCCTTTGACCGAAAACGGCGTCTGTGTTGACGCCCAAACGGTGGCTTTACCTCCTTCAATGTTCACGACGGCCGTGTGCGGTTCGATCGGCGCGTGGGCAACATAATCGTTGAAATAAGTTTCTTCGACCACAGTTTTCGAGAGTTGTTCACCTTGCTGCAGATTGCCGTCCTTTGTTGTGGCCCTGCCCTGTGGAGCAACCTTGAGGAGGTGATCGAAAATCGTCTTGTCGTCGACACCGGTATCGGGTCTGTCGAATCTCGCTTTGATCTTCGAGAGTGCCTGTTCAGCCACATCCGGATATTTGTGCAGGATGGCGACAAAGTCCCCCTCTTTGATAACTTGAACACCGCGTATCTGCTCGGCCTCGGATAGGTCGATATCGACGAGCTTGGCGCCGTGCGCCGGAGGGCGGAGGATTTTTGCAGCAAGCATTCCGGGAAGATGAATGTCGCCGGCATAGTTGGCTTTCCCCGTCACCTTGTCTGCGGCGTCTCTTCGAGGGACAGACTTGCCCATGATTTTGAACTCGGCTGGTTTCTTCACGCTCGCCTTTCCATTCGCGCGGCGTTCAATCTTCTTACCGTCGGCAAGCTTGCCGTACGAGACCCGATTTTTCTTGTCGGCCTTGTCGAAGACGACGCCGTTTTCAGTTGAAAGTCTCTCTCTTGGAACTTTCAGGTTCTCCGAAGCTAATTCGAGCAAGACCTGTCTTGCTTCGGCACCAGCAGCCCGGAGGGCTGGCCCAAAGACTCTTGTGGAGAGGGAGCCAAAGGTTCCCATATCCCAGGGGCAAAGATCGGTGTCTCCCATGAGGATCTCAACAGAGTCGAGTGCAACGTCCAGCTCGTCAGCCAGCATTTGGGGGAGGGATGTATGAACTCCCTGACCCATTTCGATCTTGCCGGTGAAGCAGGTCACGCGACCATCCGGACCGATTCTCAGGAAGGCATTGAAGTCGGATGGGAGCCTCTGTTGAGGCGCTCTTACAGACTCTTGTGAAAAGAGGAGTGTATCCCCCACCGCAAACAGGATGAAGATTCCGCTCCCGGCTTTCTTAATAAATTCCCGGCGGCTTTGCTGAGATGGGGAGTAGTTGTTCAGAAGGTCGTTCTCGAAGAACAGATCGTTGTTCATGATCAGATTCCTCCTTTCATCTCTTTGCCCGCTGCTTGAATGGCTCGAATAATCCGGTTGTGCGCCCCACACCGACACAAGTTGTCGTCCATTTCTTTAACGACCTCGGAAGACGAAGGCCGCGGATTCCTGCGGAGCAGTGCAAAGGCGTTCATGATCATACCCGGGGTGCAATAGCCGCATTGAAGCGCATTGTGTTCGACGAATGCTTTCTGCAACGGGTGAAGCTTGCCGCTCTTCGTCAATCCCTCGATGGTGAGTACGTCTTTGCCCGCTACATCCTTCATGGTGACGTGGCAGGAACGGACCGCTTCATTATTGACGAGCACCGTACAGGCGCCGCAGTGACTTTCGCCACACCCATACTTTGTTCCTGTGAGCTCAAGATCGGTGCGCAAGACCCAAAGGAGTTTCCGGTCAACGTCGACGGTTAGCTTCGTGGGTTTGCCGTTGAGTTTAAAACGAACGGTGTCTTCCATGGGGAGATTCCTCTATAATGTGTGTTAGGAATAGAAGAAGGCTTCCTGTCTGACTCACCCCATGATACAAAAGCGCCGAGACTTAATCACCTTTTTTGATTACAGGCGAATGGCCGCTTGTGTTTTGTTGAGTTATTTCGCAAGGAGGTGGTTGGTCTTCTTTAGTACAGTCTTGATCCGTCCTCAATAATTCACTAAGCCAATCATCTCCCGGCCCTGCTCCTGTGGGAGCTCGATGACGGAAAAAACGCCTGTTTTTGTTGTTGTTGAAACAGAAGAACTCCGAGCTTGCATAAGAAACTTCCTACCCAGAAATCACCACTCTGCCGATGTCTTCCGAGGCTTCCAGGAGCGATATTGAGTTCTGTCGTCGCGCAATCTCCCGCTTTCAACCGGATGATGTTGTGGTACAGAAAAAGAGGCGCCGGGGGGTAGACCACGCGAGAACCAAAAACCATTTCTGAAAGGAATCGCTATGAACCGAAAGACGAACAGAGTAATGAACATCGGTTTCCTGGCCTTGCTCGTGCTGTTGTTCATCGGGGTTGCTTCGGACGGCCTGGCTCAAGAGGTAAGACCTCTTCAAGAGCTCACGCTGGAAGAACTTCTGGCGACGAAGATCGAGATTTCTTCTTCAAAAGCTCAGGTCATCTTCACCACGCCGTCAACGGTCTCGGTGATCGACCAGGCAATGATCCAACAATATCGAATCGGATCTGTAGCGGAGGCGCTGAATCTGATTCCGGGGATGGATGTGATGCGCACCTATCTGAAGCGGGATGTCCCGACGGCGCGCGGCATTCTTCAGGATCACTATGCAAACAAAGTGCTTGTGCTGTTGAACGGTATTCCGTCTTGGAACGCGGTGACGGGTGAGGCAAGCATCGCGCATGTGAGCATCAACGATGTCGAGCGGATCGAGGTGCTGAAAGGCCCGGCATCGGTTCTGTACGGAACGAATGCATATGCCGGAGCGATCAACATCGTTCTGAAGAGCTCAAGAAGTGAGGTCGCCGAGCCGCATGTTCGTTTCGGCTCGCAGGGGGTATTCGGGGCGGGCGGCTCGTACTCCTTCTCATCGAACGACGTCACCTTCTTCGTGTCCGGAAATTCATCCGATGAGCGCGGCGAAGACTATTACTTCATTGACGAGAAGGGCGTTGGGGGTCACGTGCAAGAGTACATCAAGGGAAGCAATGCGACGCTGAATGTGAGCTTCGGAAGTCATTCGTTGTTCCTCAATGCGTACACCGCTCACGAGAGCTNNGTCGATCCTGCGTTCGCATCCGGAGCCGGGAACGATCATGTCAGCGATGGATATCTTGCCCAGTATCGGTTCTCGAAGAAGCTCTGGGATCGAATCGGCTTCAAGTACGGTGCAGTGTACGACTGGAACCAGAGGAACCTTTCGCGATCACTGGATGACAACACGCGGGCCAACCTCAAGGGATATCGGGTCACGAATACGCTCGGCTTCGACTACGCCTTCACAAACGAGTTCAGCGCGGAAGTGGCGATCGACTATGATTTCAGGAAGGGACAAGAGTACAAGAACTACAATGTTTCGAGAGATAGCGTCCTTGCCGTCAACGATATGCAGGACAGATCGGTCAAGGAGTATGCCGTTGCCGCTCAACTCTCCTATACCGGCGACCCGATCAGCCTTCTGGTCGGGACCAGGTTTACGCGAAACGATCTCTTCGGGAACAATATCTCCTCACGAGCGACGGCGGTCTACTCTCTGAACGAACGGAACAGCCTGAAGTTGATTTGGGGCCAATCGTATCGAGCGCCGGCATTGTTCGAGCTCTACTTCCGAACACCGACGAATACGGTCTTTGGAAACAGCAACCTGAAACCTGAAACGAGCACGTCCATTGAGCTTGCGTACCTTACATCATTTGGGGATGTGTTCGTTCAAGCGCTCGCGTACCACTCCACCTACGGCAACAAGATCTTTCGCGTGCGACGCGTCCCCACGAGCGCAACGGATAAATCGACCATCTACACGAACGGATCCGCCTTCAGCGCCAACGGAATTGAAATCGATGCGAAGTATCAAAATCCAAAGTTCGTGAACGCGTTTGTGAACTATAACTACATCAAAGGCGATGAGGGGGATAATGTCGACGGGCACTTTAACTTCAAATACGTTCCCCGCCACACATTCTCCGGTGGAATTGCAAAGACGGTAGAGAACTTCACGATTTCGGGCCTGGTCAACTTCCAATCCGAGACCAAAGGACCTCTCTCCGGTGTCAGCTCGTACTACACGCTGGATCTTAGCGTCGGGTATGAGCAAGCCCTTCTTTCACGATCGTTCCGGCATAGCATCTCGGCGAAAAACGTCTTCGACAAACAGGTTTCATTCCCTGAATATGTACGGAGAACATTGAATCAGGTGCCGTCGGGGTACGGGAGGAGAGTCGCGTACGAAGTGCAGATTATTCTGTAGCATCACACAACATCCTGTTGTGAAGTTCGAGGGGGGAGCTCCCGGCGCGCCTCGATCATCGGGTGGGCAAAGAACCATCAGCCTCTTAGGCGATTGAAATCATAAGAAACAACATTGAGAAAGAGTTCCCATGAGAATACGTAGAATCATTCTTCCCGTCCTCGGACTGGTGTTGCTCTCGGGGGTGCTCGTGGCCCAGAGCATGACGGTGCCTGCAAATCTTCAAGCCGCCATCTTCAAGAAAATGCTCGGTTTTGACAAGACGTTGCAGTCGCGGGGTCCGATTGAAGTGGTGGTTGTGTATGGAGATGTTGCTGCGAAGGATGAGATCGTTGCGGCGTTCAAGGGGGTCGGCGTCAGCGCCTCTTCGGTGAGGGCAGACCAGATTTCGAACGGTATCGGCAACGCTTCAGTTCTGTATGTCGCTCCCGGCGCGATCCCCCCGAAACAATTCTGCGCAAACAGCGGCGTGCTTTCCCTTTCGGGAGTCGCTTCCTTCGTCGAGAAGGGGCAAGTATCAATCGGATTGGGAGTCGAAGGAGGAAAGCCGAAGATTCTCATTCATACGGGGCAACTCAAGGCAGAGGGACATGATATCGCGTCAGATATCTTGAACATGGCGAAGCTCATTCAATAGCCGGAGGCCCCGGTTGCACAAATGCGAGGAAGCGCGAAGTTATTCCTCCACAATGAAAGAGAAATTTTATGAAATGGCTGTCGAATCTCAAACTCCGCTCCCAGATCATGGTGATGTATGGTCTCCTTGCGGCCGTCACAGCTCTTGGCGGAGCCTATAGCGCCAACAATGCAATCTTGTTCACAAACTCGTCGGATCGTGTCTTCGCGAGTAATTTTCGATCCCTCGAAGTACTGGCTGAGCTCTCTACGTCCTATCAACGGATGAGGGGGGATTTTATGCTCATGATTCTTGCCCGATCTCAGGAGGAGATTACGAAGTACTCGAAGGGCGCGTCGGAACGCGAAGTAGAGATGGAGAAGGCGATGAATGAGATTGCGGGACTGGCCAACAAAGATCAAGTCGATCTCGTCCGAAGTCTTGAGGAAAAGAAGAAGGAATTTCGGAAGTATCGAGAACGAATCGAGCTTCTCTCGCTTCTTGGTCAATTGGAAGAGGCGAGAACCATCCTCTTCGAAGACGTCGACAAGCTGCGCAGCGCAATGCAGGAAGATATTGCCCGGATCAGTGAGAGCACCCGGAAAGTTGCAGAATCGGACATCGCCGAGAGCAGACAAACCGCCCGGGCCACCGTCTTTTCGTCAATTGCCGGACCGGTTATGGGATTCATTGTAACGATCATCCTCGGGCTTCTGATCAGCGGCTCGGTGACGAAACCGCTGAAGAAGTTGAACGAGAGCATCGTCAACGCGGACCTCAACACCGTGTTCGACTCCACCCGGAAGGACGAATTCGGAGATCTCATGCGGTCGTTCGATCAGTTCGTGGTGACCATCAAAGAGACGCTGTTGCGGGTCGTTGAAGCGTCGACAACCGTGGCGAGCGCGATTGCAGAGATATCTTCAAGCACCGAGGAGATGGCGGTCGGAGCGCAGCAACAAACGTCGCAAGCTTCCGACGTTTCCTCGGGGGTAGAACAATTGACGAGAACGATATTCGATAACGCAAAGAATGCCGGCGGCACAGCGGAAACGGCGAAAACCGCCCGCGAGACTGCAGAGCAAGGCGGAAAAGTCGTTCTTGAGTCGATCCAGGGAATGAAACGAATTGCCGATTCGGTGAAGCAAGCCGGCGAAACCGTGCGAGCACTCGGAAAATCGAGCGACCAAATAGGTGAAATCGTATCCGTTATCGACGACATCGCTGACCAAACAAACCTTCTGGCGCTGAACGCGGCGATTGAAGCGGCGCGCGCCGGCGAGCAGGGACGCGGATTTGCCGTGGTGGCAGACGAGGTGCGAAAACTGGCTGAGCGCACAACAAAGGCAACAAAGGAAATCGCCGAT
Source organism: Bacteroidota bacterium (assembly GCA_003453835.1). GTDB lineage: Bacteria > Bacteroidota > Ignavibacteria > UBA10030 > UBA10030 > UBA10030. Next base: position 6,350 of record DMMN01000225.1, read on the forward strand.
ATGATCAAGAAAATTCAATATGATACGCGTGGAGCCGTCGTCTCAATGGAACAGGGGACGAAAGAGGTGGATCAAGGCATTCGCCTCGCTGATGCCGCGGGAAACTCACTCCAGGAAATCGTTGAGATTTCTCAGAAGGTGATGGAGAAGGTGACGCAGATTGCCGCGGCAAGCGAACAACAGGCAGGCACAAGCGAGGAGATCTCCCGCAACGTTGAATTGATCAGCAGTGTGACGCGCGAAACCGCAACCGGCATTCAGCAGATTGCGAAAACGGCAGAAGATGTCAACAAGCTGACCGAGACGCTCCAGCGGCACATCGGTCGATTCAAGATCTCGTTTGATCGAGAGCAGATTGCCGGCAAGCAGATTCAATCTTCGGGGACCAGGGAGGAACTTAAATATCAGACCTTTGGCCAGGGGCCGGGTGCGAAAAAGGGGGAAGAGAACTCTCGCCTTGCCGTGAGGGAGAACGGCCGGCTCGTTCCACACTCGGGCGCGTAAACCTCCTGGCTTCCAAATTATCATAGCACGCGAGGGTCCGCCAGGGCTCCGGAACGAAAAGACACCCAGGCGGGTTCTCGTCGAGGGCTCCCGTGCGGACTTCCGACCCGGATACTATTTCGCCCACTCAGAAGCTTCTTTCGAAGGAGATGAATTCGAGGTGATTGGAGGCCTCCTGCTCGCATCAGACAACGATGATCATCGTCCGATGACTATCAAGGTGCTGATAACGGCGGCGGAGGTTATTCCTTTTTCGCTTTCATTTCATCATAGATCTTCCTCAAGTACTGCACATCTTCCCACGTTGGTTTCTTCCAGTTCGGATTTCTCAGCAGTGCCGCCGGATGGTAGGTCACCATGAGCTTGATGCCACGGTAGTTGTGGATCTTGCCGCGCAAAGCCGTAAGGCTCTCGGTCGTGCGGAGGAGCGTTTGTCCCGCAATGCGGCCGAGGCAAAGGATGATCTTTGGTTTGATGATCTCGAGCTGTTTCCAGAGATGCGGCTCGCATGAATCTACTTCCTTCGGCTGGGGTTCGCGGTTGTTGGGAGGCCGGCACTTAAGGATGTTGCAGATGTAGACTTCCTCGCGCTTGAAATGGATCGCTTCCAGTATCTTATTCAAGAGCTGGCCGGCGCGTCCGACAAACGGCTCCCCCTGGGCGTCTTCGTCGGCCCCCGGCGCTTCACCGACAAGAACGATATCCGCTTTTGGATTACCGACGCCGAACACAAACTTTGTCCGCGTCCTTCCCAGCGGGCACTTCAGGCAAGTGCAGATCTCCGAGTTGAGTTGGTCGAGGTTCTCTGCCGCGACCCATGGCTCGTCCGGATACGGAAGCAGCCGACTTTGGGCAGGCGAGAGTTGTGTGTGGTGAGCCGGCGTGGACGCATGCCCGAACAAATCCACCTCTTCAGCAACAACCGCCGGCTTCTTTCTTGGGGGCGGGGAGTATTCGTGTGAACCCGCTGTCTCTTCCGGAGGGCCGGTGTAAATCACATCTCCAAAAAGCTCCTTTTCTTGACGCAGGGCTTGTTGGGCGAGCGTGAGAAGGCGCTTAAGTTCGTTGTTGGTGTCGGGCATCGCGCGGGGTTTGAGTTGTTGGGACGTGGCAAGAGCGGATTCGGATGGATTCTCGCGGATCGATAACCGACATTCATCTACTATAACCCGCTTGAATCGGATGCTTCGATACGTGTTTCTTACAGCAACTTTGTGAGTCGATTGAGAATCTCATTCGCCACGTCGAACTTCGACATCAGCGGAAGCTTTTCAGCTTTCCCATTCCTGTCGATGATCGTCACGACGTTTGTGTCTCCACCGAAGCCTGCCCCCTTATCCGCGAGGGAATTAAGAACGATGAGGTCGAGGTTCTTCTTCTTCAGTTTTTCCGTTGCATGGCGGAGCGCATTTTCGGTCTCAAGTGCAAATCCAACCAGGACCCTGCCATTTTTTTTCCGACCGAGCGCGCCAAGCACATCCGGTGTTGATATTAGCCGAAGCGGAAGAGCATCCTTGCCGTGCTTCTTTTTTATCTTTCCGGATGCGGCAGATTGAGGGGCGTAGTCGGCAACAGCGGCGGCCATGATGACGGCGTCCGCTTGCCGAACGTGCTTAAGAACTGCCCTGTGCATCTGTTCTGCCGATTCAACGTCGATGCGATGAACATTGCGCGGCGTCTCGAGATGAACCGGGCCGGCAATAAGAGTAACATCCGCGCCTCGGAGCGCGGCGGCATGTGCCAGCGCAAAGCCCATTTTCCCTGACGATCGGTTTCCGACGAACCGCACCGGGTCGATTGCTTCGTACGTCGGTCCGGCGGTGACGAGTATTGATTTCGCCTTGAGATCGAGATGCGTTCGGGCGAGAATCGCTTCTATCTGGCGAACGATCGTATCGATTTCCGGCAATCGTCCCGGACCCCTGAGGCCGCTTGCGTGTTCGCCCTCCTCCGGCGGTATGATGAAGTACCCCCGCTCCCGAAGCTTGGTGATATTCTGCTGCGTAACAGGGTTGACGTACATGTCGGCATCCATCGTCGGGGCCAATGCAATCGGCCCGCGGCTTGCCAACGCAATGATGGTCAGGAGGTTGTCGGTGAGGCCGTACGTAAGCTTGGCGATGGTGTTTGCCGAAGCGGGTGCGATGACATAGACATCAGCCCAGTTGGCAAGATCAACGTGCCGCGTTCCGATGTCGGAACGCGTCGATTGGTCAAGCGCCCAGAGACCGGACAAGACCGGATTACCGGAGAGGGCAGAGTAAGTCAGAGGCGTCACGAACCTCGTTGCCGCCTCGGTCATGACGACTTTGACATCGGCCCCGGCTTTCTTGAGGTCGCGAACCAGAGTGCAAACTTTGTAGGCGGCAATGCCGCCGGTGATGCCGACTAGTATGTGTTTCCCGTGCAGCACGCGGCACTCGCTATTCGGTCTCTTTTTCTTTGACGGGCGGCGCCTCTGTCTCTTTATAGCGCCATTCGAGCTTATGGCTCATAATCTCCTTCAGCGCAACCTCTGTCGGCTTGGGGCGCTTCTCGAATTCCAAACTGATTTTTAGCTGATCGGGATTTGCAGCGGTGTCGAGTTCCTCTTCGGTCGTTTCAGTGACGCCCGTCAGTTGTTCGAGTGTCGCCTTGCGTTGGTCAAACTCGATCTTGAGCTCCGAATGAATCTGGCGCGCGCGCTTCGAAGCAACGGCGATTGCCTCATAAATATCTTGAGCAGTGGCTGCAGCTTTTTCGATATCGACTGGTTTAACTGACACGAGATCTCTCCTTCAATTGTTAACCGTTGATGGTTTGTACGCTTGCATGGTTTGCGATAATGTTCTCCACTTCGGCAATGGCCCGTTGGAGTTCGTCGTTGACGACTTGATGCTCGAAAAGCGATCCTTTCTCGACCTCCATCTGGACGCGGGCGAGTCGCCGGCGGAGCGTTGCGTCGTCTTCCGTCTTCCTGTTTGACAATCTCTCTTTCAAAACCTCAAAACTCGGCGGCTTGATGAAAATCAGAACGGTGTCGTCCGGGTACCCTCGTTTGATCGAGAGGCCACCTTTGACATCGATATCGAAGAGCATCGTTCTTCCGGCGGCAAGCGCCCGATCGACTTCGCTCTTCAAGGTTCCATAGTAGTCGCCGTAAATTTCCTCCCATTCAACAAGGTCGTTCGCGCGAATTCTCGATTCGAATTCTTTCATCGTCAAGAAGAAGTATTCCCGACCGTTTACCTCCCCTGCCCGCATCGCTCGAGTCGTCGCGGAAACCGAAAAGAGAAGCGACGGATATCTCTCCATGACGGCTTTCACAATGCTGGTCTTTCCGCCGCCACTCGGCGCAGAAACGACGATCAGTTTGCCCCGGCTCATGCTCGGCTATTCGATATTCTGCAACTGTTCTCGGATCTTCTCCAACTCTTCCTTGATCTTCACCACGAGGTGGGCGACGTCGGCATCGTTGGTTTTCGAGCCGATGGTGTTCGCCTCACGATTGATCTCCTGGACCAGAAAGTTCAGCTTTCGCCCTGCGGCTTCCTCTTGTTGCATTGCTTCGAGGAAAAACTTGTTATGGCTGCGAAAGCGAACGCACTCTTCCGTCACATCAAGCTTGTCGGCCAGGAGGGCAATCTCAAGCTCAAGCCGGTTCTGGTCGACGATACTTTTGTCATCAAGGAGTTGCGCTATCCGCTCATGCAGTCGCTTGCGCTCTTCGGGAATGCGTTGCGTGGAAAGGCCCTCGATGGTCCCCACCGTCTCGTCAATCCAGCGAACACGCCGCGCGAGATCTTTGCCCAGCTCTTTTCCCTCGTTGCGGCGCATCGTATTGAACTCCTTGAGAGCTCCCCGAAGCGCCTCCTCCACCACTTTCCAGACCCGTTCGTCGGTTTCCTCTTCGCGGCTCACCTCGAAGACCTCGGAAAACTTGAGGAGATGATCGAGTTTCACTCGCTCACGAATGCCGGCCGCTTTCCGAACCTCGTTGAGCAACTTCGCGTAAGCCTTCGCCGCGGATCTGTTCACCGACATCGGCTGGGCGCCATCGGTGTCTTCCTCCACGGAAATGGCAACGGTAAGGTTGCCGCGATTCACGAAGGATCGAACGAGCTCCTTCACGTTTTTTTCACGCTGCGAGAGAGAGCGTGGCATGCGCGCTGTCACTTCAAGAAATCTGCTGTTCACGCTGCGAACTTCTACTGCCGCCGTAATGCCGCGTTTGGCAACTTCCGCGCGACCGAAACCGGTCATGCTGGCAATCAAGATTGCTCCACCTTTGATCGTTTTGCGTAATGGGGACACAAATTTACGCAAATTTGGAGGTGTGAGCAAGGGAAAGATTCCACGAGTTTACCTACGCAAAAATAGTCAGTCTCAGCGAAGCCGAAGATTGCACTGAGGCGGCCACTCCGAACATACTTTGATTTCGTTGCGCTCATCCTTCGGACTCGCTCCACTTCGATCAGCGCGACTGGAATCTCCTTCTTTCCTTGCAGAATGGGTACCTCTTGAAAGATTAACACCGGCTATCCACATGCTTATCAACACCCTTCGTGCGGAAAATTGATTTTGCGGCGATTTTTCTCAACCTTTTTGCCAACTGTGGATAACAAATGCTAGCCAACTACTACACGCTGCGAATTATCGCCCACGACCTTGACCGGCAGCTTGCAGGCTCGAAGATCGGCGAGATCTTTTGCCAAAGCAAAAACGAGCTCACACTGGTCTTTGACGCTAAGAGCACCACCCCGGCCCTCATTGTCTCATGTGAACCGTCCGAGAATTTCATCTTCTGCAGGTCCGATGTTCACCGCGCCAAGAAGAACTCGGTTGACGTGTTTCGAGCCGCTTGGCAAGAGAATATCAACGGTATCGAGATTCACCCGGCGGATCGGGAACTTACGATTCACTGTGGTCTCAATCGGAGAATTCTGATTCAGCTCTTTGGCTCGAAAGCGAACGTTCTGCTTGTCGACGACAGAAACATCGTCGCTGATTCCTTTCTCAAGTCCAAAGAGCTCGTCGGAACGAAACACGAACCGAGACCTGCCGAGGCATCCCGCTCACTGCTCACGCTCGAAGAATTCTCCACGCAGCTTCGCTCAATCGGAAGCGTCGTTGTCCCTGCCGCCTTAAGAAAACAGATTCCTCTCTTTGGATCTATTCTGGTGCGGGAAGCTTGCTTCCGCGCGCGGGTAGGTGAACAGCGGCTCGTCGCCGAGTTGAGCGATGGCGACATTCAAGAAGTCTTTCAGGCATGTGTCAGCGTGTTGAAGCAACTGGAACATCCCTCTCCCCGAATCTATTTTCGAGAGTCGACGCCGATCGTGTTCTCACTCGTTCAACTCGAGCACGTACAGGCCGACAGCGAAGAACTTATCGATTCACTCCACGACGCCATGAGAATGTTCGTCGGGAGAGCACGGCGGAGGAAATCCCTTCTCCACGAGAAGGAAGAATTGCTCCGTTTCTTCGACGGCAACATCGGGGGGGCGGAGCGCACACTGGCCAAGATGGCGAAGGAAACGGAGTCGATGGAGCGGATGATCGGATATGAGGCATGCGGAAAACTGTTGATGGCAAATCTCCACTTGATTGAGAAGGGAATGAAGGAGGTGCGCGTTGAGGATGTCTTTCGGTCCTCCCGGGAACGGATATCAATCCGTCTGGAGCCCCACCTGAGCCCGGCAAAGAACGCCGAGCGGTATTTCGAGAAATCAAAGAAAGCTCGGGCAGCCATTGAAGAGCAAACAGCTCAACGACGGGAAGTTGAAGAGCGATGGGAATCGCTCCGGTCGATGCGGGACGAATTGGGCCCCGTTCAGACGCTGGAACGACTTTCAGATTATCTGAACATCTACCGCCCAAAACTTCTGGAAATGGGGTATCGATTTCCGAGCGTGAAGGGAGAGTCTCAGAAAGCGGATATTCCGTTCCGTATCTTCACCGTGGCCGGGGGCTTCCAGGTGTGGGCTGGAAAGAGCAGTGAGAACAACGACCTCCTGACGATGAAATATGCAAAACCGAATGATCTGTGGTTTCATGCGCGGGGATCGAGCGGCTCGCACGTTGTCCTCCGAGTCGGCACGGGCAAGGGCGAGCCCGCCAGGCAAGCGATCGAGCAAGCCGCAGCCATCGCAGCGTACTACAGCAAGATGAAGACCTCGGCGCTCGTGCCCGTAGCAATGACGGAAAGAAAATACGTGCGTAAACCGAAAGGAGCATCCGCCGGAACCGTAATGATCGAGCGAGAGAAGATCCTGTTTGTTCGTCCGACACTTCCAGCCCGCTGAGACAACACAGGACGATGCGATCTCATTCAACTCTATTGGCAATGAAGAAGTCTCTCCTTCTCCTCACCCTTGTTGTTTCCACCACCCACGCCCAACATTTTCAAGACTTTCTAAACCGCGTCTATCCCGCTTCAGAAGATCGGCGAACGGCCATCGTCGATAGCTTCATGGCTGTTCATCCGACGCTCCCGTTCATCGAGCAGGACACGATGGTCCATTTTATCTACCGTGGCAGCGCAACAAGTGTCACCGTTCCCGGAGACGCCAACGGTTGGGACGGAAACGCGTTTCCGATGACAAACATTGCCGGCACGGATTTCTGGTATCGAACGCAAATCTTTGAAGCTGACGCGCGGCTAGACTATAAGTTCATCATCAATGGAGGGACCTGGATTCTGGATCCAAGAAATCCATTTCAGATCACCGGCGGATTTGGACCGAACTCCGAGCTCCGGATGCCGCGCCATCCGGCTGCTCCGGAGATTCTGTACTACCCAGATATCCCTCATGGCGCCCTTCGTGATACGATCTTCTTCAGTCCGGCTCTGGGGAACTCGCGCACCATCAGGGTTTACACGCCACCGGGGTATGAATCGTCCTCCGACAGCCTGCCGATGATTCTCTTTCATGACGGGCTGGAGTATGTATCGCTGGCGAATGCAAACAATGTGATCGATTACCTGATCTGGAAGCGACGTATTCCGCCGATCCTTGCCGTGTTCGTGCCGCCGGTCAATCGAACACAGGAATATGTCTCTTCGCAAATCAATCAGTTCTCGACGTTTATTGTGAGCGAGCTTCTTCCGTACATCGACCAAAGATATCGCACGCGTCGTACGCCCGCAAGCCGGGCCGTGATGGGGGCGTCGAACGGTGGGAACATCTCGCTCTGGCTCGGATACAACTATCCTCAAGTCTTTGGCAAGGTGGGGGCACAGTCAAGCAACATCATCGGTCAAATCTCCGACGGCTTCCGATCGACGTCGCGGCGGGCTCTGAAGTTATATCTTGACCTTGGAACGTACGACATCGCGATGCTGATTCCGCTTGTGAGAAACTTTGTTCCGATTCTTCAGTCAAACGCGTACACCTATCGGTACCGGGAATACCATGAAGGGCATAGCTGGGGCAACTGGCGAGCGCACCTCGATGAGGCGCTTGAATTCTTTTTCGAGGCGGAGGCAACGGGCCTCGGGTCCGAGGAGAGAAGTAGTATTCCCGGAGAGATCAGACTCGAACAGAACTATCCAAACCCGTTTAACGAAAGGACAGTGATCAGCTTCAGGCTTTCGACCGTGAGCGATGTGCGGTTGAGTGTGTCCGATATGCTGGGAAGAGACGTGGCAACGCTCGTGAATAACGTAAAGGAGGCTGGAAACCATATTGTGACGTTTGAAGCTCCACGTTCAGGAGTGGAATTCTCCAGTGGAGTCTATTTCTACCGACTGCAGACGGAAGTCTCAAATCGCACGATGAAGATGGTTCTCGTTCGATGAGGACATTGAACTATCCGAAAGTGTGAGGTCGATGCTACAAAGAGGAATCGAAGAAACTGATGAGCGTGCGTACGGCGAAACGCGAACTTGGGTCCTTGAGAGAGTCTACGGAGTGAGACACGGACTTACTGAAATCTTCATAAACCTCTTCGATATTTTTCATGCCGTCGAGCATACGGCTCCAATCCAACTGAAATCCATATCCGTGAAAGACAACATGTCTGAACTTCCTGTAGGGAGCCAAACGATCTGCCAAAACTTTGTCAAACAATGTTGGCAATGATCCAAAAGGCGGGTCCTGAAATCTCTCGAAGAGCTCTACATGCCACATCTCGCCGGATGGTAAGGTAGGTTGTGATAGATGCTAATGCGCTTTAGAACATTTTCCACCCCGTTATAAA
>DMMN01000070.1 GCA_003453835.1 Bacteroidota bacterium
GTCGTCGCATTCGTGACGCTCAAAGATTGACCTGTTGCCCCGGAGGGGGATGAGGCAATCGCAAATGCCACGCTGACACCGGAAACAGGGTTTCCACCTGCGTCTGTGACAGTAACGACGAGTGGATTTGTCAAAGCTGTGCTTGTGCGCGCGCTCTGATTGTTTCCTGAAGTCAAGACAATGTTTGCCGCAAGCTGTGTTGATTGCGACATCACCGTGAAGACGTAGGCTTTTATCTCACCGATCAACGGGCTACTCTGTCCGCCGGCGTTCACAGATGTTGCATCCTGTCCGTCAGTGGCGAAAGCGAACAGAATATGACTTCCTAACTGCAAGGTCGAAGTTGTGCCGCTGAAAGGACCCGCTCCGCTCGCCTGCACCCATTGCCCCTGCCAGGTGTCCACCTGAAAGTAGACGTTCCTTGGAGAAGGTGCAGTCGGAGCAAAAGCGCTGCTCGCAGCAAAGGTAAATGTTGGAGTGAGACTTGTCGTTTGATCATTGGGAACCGTCGAGATACTTGTCGTCAATGGAATTGTCGCCGAGCTCTGCTCAACCATCACCGTCACATTATTGGCGTCACGGTTGACCACGTAGATTTTGTTCGTCACCGGATTGACCGCCACGGCATGTGGACTGGTTCCCGCAGCAACCGTGGTCGTGGCGTTTGTCGCTCCATCAATCACCGTTATATTGCTGCTGCCATCATTTGTCGCGTAGATCTTATTCGTCACGGGGTTAACCGCCACAGCGCCTGGACTGATTCCCGCAGTGACTGTGCTCGTAGCGTTTGTCGCTCCATCAATTACGGTGACATTACTGCTGCCGGCATTGGCCACGTAAATCTTGTTTGTGACGAGGTTGACTGCCACACTAACCGGATTGGTTCCCACAACGACCGTGGCAGTAGCGTTTGTTGATCCGTCGATCACGGTCATATTATTGCTGCTTCGATTCACCACGTAGATCTTGTTCGTCACGGGGTTGACGGCCACGGCATAGGGATTGGTTCCCGCAACAACCGTCGTGGCAATATTTGTCGCACCATCGATCACCGTTACATTGCTGCTGCCGTCATTGGCCACGTAGATCTTATTCGTCACCGGATTGACTGCAACAGCCCGGGGTGTGGTACCCGCAGTGACCGTGGTAGTGGCGTTTGTCGCTCCATCAATCACCGTCACAGTGTTGGCATCACGATTTGCCGCGTAGATTCTATTCGTCACAGGATTAACTGCCACAGCCGTTGGAGCGGTGCCGGTAACAACGGTGGTAGTCGCGTTTGTCGCTCCATCGATCACCGATACCGTGTTGGCGTCGCGGTTTGCCGTGTAGATTTTGTTCGTCGCCGGATTGACTGCGACAGCATGTGGACTGGTTCCGACGGCAACCGTGCTCGTGGCGTTTGTCGCCCCGTCGATCACTGTTACATTATTGCTGCTGTAGTTTGCTGCGTAGATCTTATTCGTCGCCGGATTGACCGCCACAGATCGCGGACTGGTTCCGGCGTTGACCGTAGTTGCGGCGTTTGTCGCTCCATCAATCACCGTCACAGTGTTGGCATCACGATTTGCGGCGTAGATTCTATTTGTCACCGGATTAACCGCCACGGCGGTTGGAGCGGTGCCGGCAACGACGGTGATCGTGGCGTTTGTAGCCCCATCAATCACCGTTACAGAGTTAGCGTCACGGTTTACCGCGTAGATTTTGTTCACCGCTTGATTCACGGCAATAGCATGTGGACTGGCTCCGACAGTGACCGTTGTGGTGGTATTTGTCGCTCCGTCAATCACCGTCACGCTACCGCCGCTATAGTTTGCCACGTAGATTTTATTCGTCACGGGATTGACCGCAACAGATCGCGGGCTGGTTCCCGCTGTGACTGTGGCTGTGGTGTTTGTCGCCCCGTCGATCACCGTCACAGTATTTGCATCACGGTTGACCACGTAGATTTTGTTCGTCACCGGATTGACCGCCACGGCATGTGGACTGGTTCCCGCAGCAACCGTGGTCGTGGCGTTTGTCGCTCCATCAATCACCGTTATATTGCTGCTGCCATCATTTGTCGCGTAGATCTTATTCGTCACGGGGTTCACCGCCACAGCGCCTGGACTGATTCCCGCAGTGACGGTGGTGGTAGCGTTTGTCGCTCCATCAATCACGGTGACATTGCTGCTGCCGGCATTGGCTACGTAGATCTTGTTCGTCACGGGATTGACTGCCACACCAACTGGATTGCTTCCCACAACGACTGTGGCAGTAGCGTTTGTTGCTCCGTCGATCACGGTCATATTATTGCTGCTTCGATTCACCACGTAGATTTTGTTCGTCACAGGGTTGACGGCCACGGCGTAGGGATTGGTTCCCGCAGCAACTGTGGCAGCGGCATTTGTCGCTCCGTCGATTACCGTTACATTGCCGCTGCCGTCATTGGCCACGTAGATCTTATTCGTCGCCGGGTTGACCGCCACAGCTCGGGGAGTGGTGCCCGCAGTTACCGTGGCGGCGGCGTTTTGGGCATGTGCATGGCGATAAGGAAGCATGACTGCAAGCAGTACAGTAAGAAGCGCATAGAGAATGGCTGTGCGTTTCATAGCGTTTCTCTCTTTGCTATATGGAAGATTTGAGAATGACGCACTTTGTTGGATGCGTCTATGAGGGGCTATCAAGAAGTGTTTGAGAATTGCAGAATAGGGCGGTGTCGCGCTTTCTTCGACGGCATTCTCCTTGGATCTCTACCTCTGCGAAAGGGCGAGAAAGGTATCTCGCCCCTTCTTGAGATATTTGCCGATGTTTTTACAGTCCTCTCATCAAACTATATGTGAAGCTCCGCCGTTAGCTCATGCTACGCAAATGAAATGATTTCTGCAGGAGTCCGGACAATTCGTTGGTCAACAGCCAGCTTCTTTGCCTGTCGCTCACTTGACGAGCAACATCTTTCTCACCATCTTCGCTCCTCCGGACTCCAACTTCGAAAGATAGACGCCCGAAGGCAGCGCAGCGGCGTTGAACTCGCGCTGGTAGATTCTTCCGGGTTCGGCTTCACCTTCGAACAGGGTCGCAATCTCTTGTCCCATCGTGTTAAAGACCTTAAGGGCCGCGCGCCCTTTGTCTCGCACCGTGAACTGAACTTTGGTCGATGGATTGAACGGATTGGGATAGTTCTGGCGCAAGTCAAAGCTTATCGGAACTGAAGCCGCGACGTCCTCGATTCCCGTAATAGTCGTCAACACGGATGCCTCCAACCACATGTACCACCCCCTGGGCGATGACGATGTCCACCACGAACTCGACATATTTATCCACTGCCCACTAGCAATCTTTTCCCAATCCTCATCCACGCGGCGGCTGAGGAGATCTCCCGAGACAATTCCGACCATTCCATAATCGGTTGACGAATACGAGCCAAGGTCCACCACCACGAAGAAGCTCGATCCAACCGTTACTGCCGGACTCAGAGAGTGTACGGTCGGTTGCTCGTTTGTCTGAAGATTGTNNTCCGCGAGGATACTCGAGAGAGAATACTGCTGGCTGAAGAGTGCCGATCCTGTCGGCCCGCCGGTCTTCGTTCCGTTAAAGATCTGAATGCGATACGTCTGCGTCGTTATGCCGGCGCGCTTGTAGCCGAACCAAACCCTTACTTCACGCACCTGGCCTTGGGTGGCCCCGGTCGGCAGCGTAAGCGCCGTTGCCTTTGATATGTCTTTGTAGAAATTGGTGCCGTACACAAAGCCGGAATCAAGAGGGAACGCCGCGTCAATCGTGTATACTTTTTGAGTCCCCGTGCTTGCGAAATTTCGCAGCGTCACGATCGTCGTCGCGGACGTAACGCTGATGTACGAGGTTTTCGTTTCCGTGTCTGTGCTCGAGCCACTGGAGACAGTAAGAGCGACCGTGTATGTCCCCGCGCTTTGATAGGTATGAGACGGATTCTGCGACGTGCTGGAAGTCCCATCACCAAAATTCCAGTTCCATGTCAGGGCTGCCGTCGTTTGCGGCCCGGCCTCGTCCGCCTCGAATTCCGGAAGAACTGGTTCCTTTGACACCATCAGCTCGCGCAGAGCCGTCACTCCATCTGTCTGGATTCTGTTTACGGAGGTGATGCCGCCCGTAGCGCCATTGATGTCGCAGACGTACCAGTAATTCCCTGTCCCCGATGTCGGAACCTGAAAAGTGCTCACAAGCCCTTGCGACGTATAGATTTGCACGGTTGCCCCCGAGGTTGTCAGGGCTCCGTCGGAGGAGTATCGGTGAATATAGTACTTGTACGTGCCGGTAAACATCTGCGCAATGGTGATCGTCTCTGGGCCGGAGCCGTTTGTGTCATCATGGTCGAGCAACGCATACGGCGCAGAAGTGCTGCTTCCCTTGCTGCTGTAGTAAACGTGATACGTGGTTCCGTTGATCGAGGGTGTCCTCAAGTGCGAATCAAGATCGCGAGGAACGGTGGACCAATTTAGCACAATGCGCATGCTCCCCGCGGAGAGCGTTGGCGAGAGGGAAATGTTGAGTGTAATGCTGCCGCCCCCCGTCATAACAACTTGGTTGTTTGAATACGTACTATACCCGGACGCAGTAGCGGTGACTGTTTGCGCTCCCTCGGTGGAGAGATCGGAAAACTGAACGTTGAGCGGAGCCGTGCCGCTTCGAGGCGAAGCGGTAAACTCCGCATTCAAAGTTCCGACCGGGACGTTGCTGAGCGTGTACGATCCGTCGCTTCCTGACGTCGTCGTAATACCTGCCGCCGAAACCGTCACACCTGAGAGTCCCAGTCCGGTGAGGGCGTTGGTGACACGCCCTGAGATCGTCCCGGTTGCACCCGTGCCGCTCGTGACCGTGATGTAGTTCGTCTTCGTCTCGGTGGCTGTCGTGCTTCCGCTTGTGATAGTAAGAGACACGGTATACGTCCCCGCAGTTGAATAGATCTTGCTCGGATTTTGGGATGTGCTTGTCGTGCCATCCCCAAAATTCCAGCTATAGGTAAGAGCTGCCGCGCTTTGCATTTCTTCCGTTGAGAGCTTGAACTCCGGAACCTCAGGCTCCTTTGCTGTGATCAACTCATGAAGCGAGGAGACCGCATCCGTCTGAATCCTGTTAACCGACGTGATTGCTCCCGTCGATCCGTTGATATCGCAGACATACCAGTAGTTCCCCGTGCCGGATGTCGGCACCTGGAAGGTCCGCACAAGCCCCTGGGCACTATACACCTGAACCGTCCCTCCGGACGTCGTCAAAGCGCCATCTGATGAATAGCGGTGAACGTAGTACTTGTACGTTCCTGAGAAGAATTGAGTGATGGTGATCGTCTCAGGTCCTGATCCATTCGTGTCATCGAAATCAAGCTGAGCGTATGGTGCACTCGTAGAACTCCCCTTGCTGCTGTAGTAGACGTGATAGCTGATTCCGTTAATCGAAGGAGTCCTCAAGTGCGAGTCGAGGTCTCGTGGAACCGATGACCAGTTCAGCACGAATCGTACGCTGCTGCCCGTTAGTTGAGGGGAGAGCGAGATATTCACCGTGACGCTGCTCCCGGCCACGATGACGACCTGATTGTTCGAATACGTGCTGTATCCGGATGCTGAGGCTGTCACCGTCTGCGTTCCTTCCGTCGAGAGATCGGAGAATTGCACCGTCAGCGGGGCCCTTCCACTTAAGGGAGTTGCCGTGAAGTTGGCTCTCAGCGTCCCCACCGGCACATTGCTGATCGAGTACGATCCGTCACTTCCTGTCGTCGTCGACAAACTTCCGACGGAGACGGTTGCTCCGGCAATTCCCAAACCTGTTGTGGCGCTTGTGACTCGACCAGTCAGTAATCCGGTCGATCCTGCACTGCTCGTTGCAGAGATGTAATTGGTCTTGGTCTCCGTGTGCGTGCCGGCACTGCTCACTATGGTGAGGGAAACCGTGTACGTTCCTACGCTCTGATAAACCTTGCTTGGATTTTGGGCTGTACTCGTCGTGCCATCTCCGAAATTCCAACTGTACGTCAGCGCCGCCGTACCTTGTGTTTCGTCAGTTGTTGCTTTCAACGACGGTACCTCGGGTTCCATCGCTGTTGCGAGATCATGGAGAGACGTGACCGCAGTCGATTGAATCCTGTTGACGGATGTTATCGCTCCTGTAAATCCATCGATATCGCAGACATACCAGTAGTTCCCCGTGCCGGATGTCGGCACCTGGAAAGTCCGCACAAGCCCCTGGACATTATACACCTGAACCGTCCCTCCGGACGTCGTCAGGTCACCATCCGACGAGTAGCGGTGAACGTAATACTTGTAGGTTCCTGAAAAGAACTGTGTAATGGTGATCGTCTCCGGACCTGAACCGTTCGTGTCATCGTAATCAAGCTGAGCGTATGGTGCACTCGTAGAACTTCCCTTGCTGCCGTAATAGACGTGATAGCTTGTTCCGTTGATCGACGGAGTCCTCAGGTGCGAGTCGAGGTCTCGCGGAACCGTTGACCAGTTCAGCACAAATCGCACGCTGCTACCGGTCAGTTGAGGGGAGAGCGACATATTCAGCGTGACACTACTCCCCGCCACAATGACGACCTGATTGTTCGAATACGTGCTGTATCCCGATGCTGAGGCTGTCACCGTCTGCGTTCCTTCCGTCGAGAGATCGGTGAACTGAACAGTCAAAGGCGCCCTTCCGGTGAGAGGCGTGGCAGAGAAGTTTGCACGCAATGTTCCTGCCGGGACGTTTGCGATCGTGTACGAACCGTCGCTTCCCGTTGTGGTCGTCAGACCGGCAACAGAGACGGTCGCCCCGGAAATCCCCTGACCCGTCGTAGCGCTTGTGACGCGGCCGGTCAGAGTGCCAGTTGACCCGCTGCCTGTCACGGTGATGTAGTTCGTTTTGGTTTCCGTTTGCGTTCCGCCGCTGCCCGTCACGGTAAGGGACACGGTATACGTCCCTGCGGTTGAATACGTCTTGCTCGGATTCTGGGACGTGCTCGTTGTGCCATCTCCAAAATTCCAACTGTACGTCAGCGCCGCCGCATCCTGTGTTTCATTTGTCGAAACTTTTAACGCTGGCACTTCAGGTTCTTTCGCCATCGCAAAATCATGGATCGACGTAACTTCACTCGACTGAATCGTGTTGACCGATGTGATCGCTCCTGTCGATCCGTTAATATCGCAGACATACCAGTAGTTCCCCGTGCCGGATGTCGGCACCTGGAAAGTCCGCACAAGTCCTTGGGCATTGTACACCTGAACCGTCCCTCCGGACGTCGTCAAAGCGCCATCCGATGAATAGCGGTGAACGTAGTACTTATACGTTCCTGAGAAGAATTGAGTGATGGTGATCGTCTCAGGTCCTGATCCATTCGTGTCATCGAAATCAAGCTGAGCGTATGGTGCACTCGTAGAACTTCCCTTGCTGCCGTAATAGACGTGATAGCTTGTTCCGTTGATCGACGGAGTCCTCAGGTGCGAGTCGAGGTCTCGCGGAACCGTTGACCAGTTCAGCACAAATCGCACGCTGCTACCGGTCAGTTGAGGGGAGAGCGACATATTCAGCGTGACACTACTCCCCGCTACAATGACGACTTGATTGTTCGAATACGTGCTGTATCCCGACGCGGAAGCTGTTACCGTCTGCGTTCCTTCCGTCGAGAGATCGGTGAATTGAACGACCAGAGGGGCCCTTCCGGTAAGTGGAGTAGCGGAGAAGTTTGCACGCAATGTTCCCACCGGAACGTTTGCGATCGTGTACGAACCGTCGCTTCCCGTTGTGGTCGTCAGACCGGCAACAGAGACGGTCGCCCCGGAAATTCCCTGACCCGTCGTAGCGCTTGTGACGCGACCCGTCAGCGTGCCGGTCGATCCGGTGCCGCCGGAGCCTGAGATGACTGTCGAAGAAATTCCAACCGCATCAATCTCATTCCAACCTGGAACGGCCGGAGAATTGATCGCCAGACGGACCTGGCTTACGTTGAAAGATGTAAGTGAGAAGTTCGCGACAAAAATCCGAGCTTGTGCCGACGCGGAGGCAGCGGTGCCAGACCATACTACTTGCCATAGATTTGTCGACGGGTTCTTGACGTAAATGGTATCGACCGCTCCCGGATTATATGTTTCGTAGATGGCAATGGATTGGACGGGCGCCGGGTTGGCGAAGGTGAGTTCGAGATATTCTCTCCGGCCATCCTGGGTTGAGGGCGCCCACGCTCCTCCATAGTCGCCGTAACTCGGGTACACATCCGGAGCTCCGATCAATTGGCTTGCGGCCCATGATCCCGAGCTGTTGTATTGAGTGCTGAACGCATTGACGGACGAAACGTATCGGATCTGAGCCTGAGACGATCCGAACCAAACGCATGAGAGAATGCTCAAGAGTATGAAACGTCGTAAATTCAATTTGTGACTATTGGCTGTAGCTGTTGACATGGCCTTCTCCTTTTGGAAATAGAACATAAGAGGAACCATCCCCCCCAGAAACAAATATCTCTCCCTTCGGATTTGTAATGCAGAAGTTGTGTGCCTCGAGAAACTGGTCTGAACTTCGCTCCGCCATTGACGCCCAAGGTAGAACATCAAGTCGGAAGGTTAGCTAACTATATAGAAAGGTATTGTTGCGTGGATCGACCCACGATGACGCAACAGCGTTGTCCGCTTCGGCGACACGGAGACTAGATCCCATTCTATCACAGGACTTTGGAAATGTGAGAGTCATTCGGTTCAGAATCAAGTCTTGAATCGAACAGGGCGAAAATCAGACCATTGAATAAGGATTGCTGCGAATAGCGGGGTTGAGGGCAAAGAGGTTTTGGTAATGAGGAATGGGTGCCATCTCTCTCCCGTACCCCCCGTTTTTGCATGATTTCATAACGAGAGGGGAGCAGTTGCCGCGCGTCAGCAGGACTCTCTTTTCCCACGAATCGGAACAAACGGAAATGTGCCTTCTCGGTAACTCCCCAGCACACGAAATACAGTGAATAGCCACCGCCAAAGGTCATGGCCTTCTTTTTCCCGCGAAACACGCTGAACACACGAAATGGGTTTGGCGTGATTCGTGTATTTAGTGGGCCGTTT
The DNA here is from genome assembly GCA_003453835.1 of Bacteroidota bacterium. Lineage (GTDB taxonomy): Bacteria > Bacteroidota > Ignavibacteria > UBA10030 > UBA10030 > UBA10030. The sequence goes on from DMMN01000070.1 coordinate 9,036, forward strand.
GGGATCGCTGAGCAAAAGGTCCCGGCATCTTTTCTCAAGGCAACGAGGTTTTCCATAGGCACGGATCGCGTTCGACGTTTTCGTTCCATTCGTTGCTTCTCTGCTCCTCATTCCCTACTTTTCCAGCGGTAAGTTGAGAACGGAGGGCCACCTCTTCCCAGCTCCGATATAGCCCGACTGCGGTTGAAGTTTCAATTGCCTGCTACTTTCCACATTTCACAACAGAACTTCTCGTGAGGACAGGAAATACCGTTCTTCTGCTTCTCGTTGGTGCGATAGGGACTCCGCTTCTTCTGGATGCCCAGCCTCGCATCGAAAGTCAATTCCGCATCGCCCGGCTCAAGTACAGCGGCGGTGGCGATTGGTACAATGATCCATCTGCTGAAGTAAATCTTCTGAAGTTCATCCGTCAGAACACGAATATCGACGTTGACCCGCGCTACGAGTTCGTCGACCTTTCGAACGAGAAGCTCTATTCCTATCCCTTTCTCTTTATGACGGGACATGGAAATGTCGTGTTCTCCGATTACGAGGCGCAGCGACTGCGAAATTATCTGATGAACGGCGGGTTTCTCTACGTCGACGACGATTACGGCCTGGACAAAGCATTTCGACGAGAGATTCGAAAAGTCTTTCCCGACCAGGACTTGGCGGAGCTTCCCTTCGGCTACGGACTTTATAGTTGCCACTTCGCTTTTGCAAACGGCGTTCCCAAGACTCACGAACACGACGGCAAACCGGCGCAAGGATTCGGCATCTTTCAAAAAGGGAGACTCGTCGTCTATTATACCTACGAATCAAACCCGAGCGATGGGTGGGCCGACCCGGAAGTGCATAACGATCCGGAGTCCATCCGACAGCTCTCGCTCCAATTCGGAACGAACATCGTTGTGTGGGCGTTGACTCATTAGCTCCGGCGTCCTGAAGGATGATCAGCCTCTAGTGGAAGTTGGAAGCGGAGGAAGGGGGGAGAAGCCCCATCTCTCACTCACTGCTTCTCCCTGAACTGTGGAACAATGAACCCGTCATCGCACATACTGACCGACATCCAAAGGAGACTTGCTGAAGTCCGTCTGCTGCAACTGAAAGTTGATGCCCAATCGGGCGCGCTCTTGTTCGGTTTGTTGCTGTTCGTCCTGCTGTCTGCTGCAGGCCTCGGCGAGATGCTCTTTCAACTCGATAAGACGGGCCGCACATTTCTCTTTGTTGCTCTCCTCATGCTGCTGTTCGTTTTCTTCGCGCGACATCTCGCTCTGCCCCTCCTGCGTTTGTCGGGGCTTCTCCAGGCAATGAGTGATCGACAGATCGCGCGACAACTCGGTGAGTTCTTTCCCGCGATCCGCGACCGGCTTCTCAATCTCCTTCAGCTTCATCAGGAGATCGAAAGCGGAACGTCTCCCTACTCGCCCGAGTTGGTAGACGCCTCCTTCCAGGATCTGGCCGAGGATATTCGGAGCCTCAACTTCACAACTTCGGTCGACCAATCGCCCGTTAGCCGATCTCTCAAGCTTTTTTCTTTGGCGGCGGCCGGATCGCTTCTCTTGTTCGCCGGAGTGTCATCAGCTCTCTTCGATTCCTTTCATCGCATTCTGCATTTCCGCCAGGACTTCGAGCCGCCGGTCGAGTATATCTTTGAAGTCTGGCCCGGCAACAAAGAGATCGTGAAAGGGGAGAGCGTCGAGGTGAGGGTGAACGTGAAGTCGAATTCCATTCACCGAGCGGACTATCGCGAAATCCCCCTCCAGTTCTTTTGGCGCTTCGAGGGGCAAACGAACGTCGAACGGACTGATCTCCATTCGGATTCATCGGCATCTTACAGAACTGCGTTTCAGCGCATCCGAGGCTCCATCGAGTATTTTGTCCGGTTGACTGATGTGGAAAGCGAGCATTTTAAACTCACGGTAATCGACCGCCCCGTCATTCGCTCCCTTCAGGTTCGGCTTGATTTTCCGAAGTATTCCGGACTTCCTTCGCGAGTCCAGGACGAGTTTATCGGTGATTTGACCGCGCTTGCAGGCACAAGGGTGGCCCTCACAGGCGCTGCAAGCAAGGAGGTACGTGAAGGAGCACTTGTCTTTGCCCACGGGATTACACAGCCGCTCACGGTTCGCAGTCAGAAATTCGCGGCAGACTTTACCGTTCTGCGTGAGACGGAATACCATGTCGAACTTCACGACACCGAGGACTTGACCAATCTCGACCCCATCCGCTACCAGGTCAAAGTCATTCCCGATGAGGCTCCAACCGTCGCCATTCTCCAGCCCGGTCGAAATATCGACATTGCGGGGGATCAATTCCTCCGACTTTTGATTCAGGCGAAGGACGACTTTGGGATTTCCAGTCTACGGTTGGGCTTCCGCCTGATTCATTCGCGCTACGAGCCTCCGAAGGAATCCTATGCCTTCGTTTCTATTCCCCTTCCCGGCGAGCGGCTCGGACAGTTCGAAACAGCCTACACTTGGGACCTTTCTCAACTGAAGCTGGCTCCCGAGGACGTCGTTGAATACTTTGCTGAGGTGTTTGACAACGATGTCGTGCTCGGCCCGAAGAACGGTCGGACGCCGCTGTATCTTCTTCGCCTTCCTTCTCTCGAGGAAGTCTTCGCGGATCTCGAGAAGGGGCATGAGAAAAGTGTTGACGACCTGAAACAGACGCTTGACGACGCAAAGCAATTGAAGGAGAAGATCGAGTCGATCAACCAGGACATAAAAAAGAACAAAGAGATGGATTGGCAGCAGCAAAAGAAACTGGAGGAGATGGGAAAGAAGTATCAGGAACTGCAGAAGAAGCTCGAAAACGTTCAGAAAGACCTCGACGAGATGGTGCAGAAGATGGATGAGCAGAGGGTTCTCACAAAGGAGACGCTGGAGAAGTACATGGAGCTACAGCAGTTGTTCGAGCAGCTCAACTCGGCAGAGCTTCAACAGGCGATGAAACAGATGCAACAGGCGATGCAACAGGTGAATCGCGAACAACTCCAGCAGGCGCTACAGAAGATGACTTTTTCCGAAGAGCAGTTTCGCCGAAGCCTTGAGCGCACGATCGATCTCCTGAAGCGCATTCAGATCGAGCAAAAACTCGATGAAGTCCGGAAGCGCGCGGCGGAGCTGGAACGACTGCAGAAGGACCTCAAGGAGCAAACGGCTGAATCGGAGAACAACAAGCAGAAATCCGACGACCTGGCAAAGCAGCAGAACGACCTTGCCAGGAAGCAAGAAGAGATGCAGCGAGAGGCGCTTGATCTTCAGAAGCGGATGGAGGAGTTCTTTAATGAGATGCCCGCCGACAAGATGCAGAAGCTCAACGAGCGCATGCAACAACAACAGTTGAGCGAACGAATGCAGCAGGCAAGCAAGCAGATGAGCCAGGGTCGGATGCAACAAGCGCAGGCAATGCAACAACAAGTTCAAGAGCAGCTCCATGAAATGACCGAGGAGCTACAATCGTTGCAGCAGGAGATGTTGCAGCAACAGATGCAGCATACGCTCAACGAGCTGCGACGCGCCATCAACAACATTCTGGAGCTCTCGAAGCGGGAAGAGGCTTTGAAGCAGCAATCACAATCTGCTCCTCCGAACTCACCGCAACTTCGGCAGAACGCGCAGGACCAGATGCGGGTGATGCAGGATATGACCAACGTGATCAACGGCCTTGGAGAGCTTTCCAAGCGATCCTTTGCTGTGACACCTCAGATGGCGAAGGCCATTGGCGAGGCGTTTTCACACATGCAGAGCGCAATGAGCGGACTGGATGCACGAAACGGATATGTCGCCTCCCAGGAACAGGGAGCGGCGATGGGGTCGTTGAACAAAGCGGCCATGGAAGTACAAAATGCGATGGAGGCGATGATGCAAGGAGGGGGCAGCGGCGGGATGGGCGGACTCATGCAACAACTCCAGAGGCTCGCGGGCCGGCAGCAATCGATCAATATGCAAACGCTGCAGATGCAGCAGGCGGCGGAGGCCGCCCGACTTGCAATGGAACAGGAGGCCGTGCGGAAATCTCTTGAGCAACTCAACAAAGAGGCTCAAGCGAGCGGCCGGCAAGAGCGCATTCTTGGCGACCTGGATAAGATCGCTCAGGAAATGCAGGAGGTTGTAAAGAACCTGGAACAGAGCAATGTCAATCCGGAAACGCTTCGAAAGCAAGAGCGGATTCTGTCACGGTTGTTAGATGCTTCAAAATCGATGCGAGAGAGGGATTTCGAAAAGAAACGGAAAGCGGAAACTGGAAGGGATGTTACTCGAAGAAGCCCAAACGAGCTTGATCCATCAACGCTGGAAGGAAAGAGCAAATTGCAGGAGGACCTTCTGAAGGCAATCGAGCAAGGTTACTCCAGGGACTATCAGGATCTTATCCGGAAGTACTTCGAGGGATTGCAGAAGGGAGGGAACAGGTAGCGCTGTTTCGCAGGCCGAGTATTCAACATACTTCCGTGACTCTCAGTAACTACTCACCTTGACCTA
>DMMN01000053.1 GCA_003453835.1 Bacteroidota bacterium
CACTCAAATGCCTGTTGCGGAAGATCATGCTCCTTGATGCGTTGCAGGAGAAGATCCAGATCGTCCTCGCGCTGGCTTCCGCCGATAATCTCGCCGTATCCTTCCGGCGCCAACACATCAAGCGCGAGAGCGAGTTTCGGATTGTTCGGATCGCGCTTCATGTAGAATGCCTTGACCTGGGAAGGATAGCGATGCACCATGACCGGGCGTTCGAACTGCTCGGAGATGACCGTCTCGTCCGTTCCTCCGAAATCATTCCCCCAATCGAATTGGATCCCCTTCTTGTGGAGGATTTCGACGGCCTCGTCATAGGAAATGCGCGGAAGCGGCTTCTTGACGTTTTCCAGGAACGATGTATTGCGCTCGAGGATTTTCAGCTCTTCCTTCCGATCCTTTAAGACTGATTGAACGATGTATTCGAGGAACTCCTCAGCAAGCTCCATGTTGTCGTTCAGGTCTGCAAACGCAACCTCCGGCTCTACCATCCAAAACTCGGAGAGATGTCGCCGCGTTTTGGATTTTTCGGCTCGAAATGTCGGTCCGAAGCAATACACTTTACCGAAAGCCATCGCGCCGGCTTCTGCATAAAGCTGGCCGGACTGTGTGAGATACGCCTTTCCGAGATCGAAATACTCCGTTTCGAACAGGGTGGTCGTCCCTTCGCAAGCGGCCGGAGTGAGGATGGGCGAGTCGATAAGTGTAAACCCTCTGCCGTCGAAGAAATCACGAATGGCTTTGACGATTCGGTGCCGGACGCGCATGATCGCATGTTGGCGTGAAGAGCGGAGCCACAGATGGCGCCGGTCCGCCAGAAACTCAACGCCGTGCTCCTTGGGCGTGATCGGATACTCCTTCGCAATCGAGAGAATCTGCACATCGCCCACCTCAAGCTCGAATCCCCCGGGAGCGCGGTCCTCCTTGCGCACCTTACCGACAAGCGTAAATGCGGACTCCTGTGTCAGCTCGTCGAACCGCGCAAACGTCTCGTCCGGAACCGCCCCTTTCATCATCACACCCTGAACCGTACCGGTTCCGTCTCGGAGGAGGAGAAAGCGGATCTTCCCGCTGGACCGTTTATGGTTCAGCCAACCTCGGAGTTCTATATCTTCTCCGACGTGCTCGCCCAGCTCTTCAACGTACACGCGTCTCATTCCAACTCTTCCTTCTTCATTGAAAAAATTCGGGGTCAATATAGCAAACTATGCCGTTATCTTCAAACAGTTTTCTTGGAGCAGCGGTGCGACGAATCAAGTTTAAGAATGAGATCAGGAGGCATCGGGTGAACCGAATGCGGACTGGCCTCAGGAAGGAATCCGGCACGACACGATGTGCAGATTACTCCTTGGATTTTTCTTCGGGAAGGTCTTTGAAGCTCGCATCCTTCACGTCATGCAAGTAGATGGGGGGTTGCGATGCTTGAGCGTTTGGCTGCGGAGGAGGTTGAGGTTGTTCACGCTCGGAGGGTCTGGTGAATGCCTTCAGAAGGCCTTTCGCGAACTTGTAGATGAAGTAGAACACCACGATGTAGAAAAGAAACCGCACCAAACGACCAATCACGACAACTTCCTCCTCACGGGATTATAGTACTCCACCGGCGCCCGATTTGGCCGCAGGATCTGATCCAGCAAGTCCTCGAAGTCATCTTTGTTATTCACGAAATCAATCTCCGTCGCCTTGACGATCAAGAGTGGCGTGGCTTTGTAGCGAAAGAAGAAGTAATTGTACGCTTCGTTCAGATCGCGGATGTACGCCTCGGACATGTTCTCCTCCATCTTTCGAGCACGCGACCGAATGTTCACCATCAGCCGCTCGACGCTCGACTGAATGTAAACGACGAGGTCGGGGGTGGGGATGTTTTTTTCGATAGCGGCAAGGAGCGTTTCATAGAGTTTCAACTCTTCATCGGCAAGCGTGAGATAAGCAAAGATCTTGTCTTTCTCGAAGATGTAGTCTGAGATGACGAAGTTATGAAAGAGATCGGCCTGGAAGAGCTCCTGTTGTTGTTTGTAGCGGCTCAAGAGGAAGAAGATCTGGGTCTGAAATGCGAAATGTTCAGGATCTTCATAGAACTTCGGAAGAAACGGATTCTCTTCGAATCGTTCCAACACAAGCCGGGCGCCCAATCGCTCGGAAAGCTTCTGGGCAAGGGTCGTCTTTCCAGCGCCAATCACGCCTTCGATGGAGATGTGTCGAATTTCCGGAGAGGGGGCTTGCAATCAGGACTCCACATGTTGACGATGAATCGTGAGGGTAGTTTTTTGCACTGCACTCGAGCTCGGACACCTTCTCAGAAGCTCTTGAACGACGGTATGATAAACCGGATCAACCACCTCCGGGGCAATTTCAACGAGCGGGATCAAGACGAATCTTCTGTTCGCCCGTTCAGGATGGGGGATCCTCAGATCAAGTTCTTCGATGACTGCGTCGCCGTAGTACAGCAGATCGAGGTCGATCTCGCGCGGCCCCCAGCGCTCCGATGCCGTCCGGCCGATCCGCTTTTCGATTTCCTTGAACGCGGAGAACAACTCTCGCGCGCCTAAATCGGACGACAACTCGGCCACGAGATTCAGGAAATCGGGCTGATCACTCTTGCCCACCGGCTCCGTTATGTACACCGCAGAGAGAGCCGACACGCGGGTTCGTGGAAGCGTCTCTATCGCGTCCACGGCAGCCTGAAGATAAGCCAACCGATCTCCGACATTCGAGCCGAGGCTGACGAAAATGCGGTTCACCCTTACCTCCCACGGCCGATTTCGACCTCGACATGATCGATCACGCCCTTCACAGGAGCGCTCGGCTTACGGACTCGCACCACCACTCTCTTCACGAGCTTGAAATTCTTCAGCAGGCCGTCGGCGATGGTGTTGGCGAGCGCCTCGATCAAGAAATACTTTTTTCCCAGCACGAGGCCCTTGATGCAATCATAGACCCTTTCATAGTCGACGGTCTGCTTCAGGCTATCGGACTTCGCACCTTTGGAGAGGTCACAATGAAGATCGACATCGACCTCAAACTTACCGCCGAGAGTCTGCTCGTCGGAGAGGACGCCGTGGTAGGCATAGAAGACGGCGTTGTGGAGCCGGATGATGTCGATGGACGACTTGCGTTTCGCCACGAGAAGAAGTTGGATTCAGTTTCGGGAGAGCGCCTGCAACGGCGCAAAAAATATAGAGAACCAATTGTGAAAAGGCAACAAGACGTTTTGCGAGCGAGAGCTCCGTGCAGAAGCGCGGCCGATTCAGGACTTCTCGATCTTCGCCCAGGTATCGCGCAACGTGACCGTCCGGTTGAAGACGAGGTTGCCTTCACGTGAATCGTCATCCACACAAAAATAGCCGAGGCGCTCGAACTGAAACCGCTCCTGCGGCTTGGCGCTCGTCAGGCTTGGCTCAACCTTGCATTGATTCAGGACATCAAGAGAATGCGGATTGATGAACTCTCTCCAGTTCTCCCCCCCCGGATCTTCGACTGTGAAGAGCCGATCGTACAGGCGAACCTCCGCACCGACGGCGTGCGAGGCGCTCACCCAGTGAATGGTTCCCTTCACCTTCCGCGCGCTCTGAGGCGATCCGCTTCTGGTTTCGGGATCGTACGTACAACGCAGCTCGATGATCTCTCCGGTCGTCTCATCCTTCACGACTCCCACGCACTTGATAATGTAGGCGTACCGCAGTCGGACCTCGGCTCCTGGCGATAGCCTGAAGTACTTTTTCGGAGGATGTTCTCGAAAGTCATCCTGCTCGATGTACAGGACTTTTGAGAACGGAACTTTGCGAACACCCATTGTAGCGTCCTCAGGGTTGTTCACGGCGTCGAGCTCCTCCACCGTCCCTTCAGGATAGTTTTCGATTACCAACTTGAGTGGACGCAGAACAGCCATCACGCGGGGTGCGCGCTTGTTCAGATCGTCCCGAACGCAATCCTCCAGGGAGGCGACTTCAACCGTGCTCTCACTTCGCGCAACCCCGATGCGGTCTGCAAATGTTCGAATCGATTCCGGGGTGTAGCCGCGCCGGCGGAGACCTGAAATCGTCGGCATTCGCGGATCATCCCATCC